>JAPPFH010000017.1 GCA_028875185.1 Chloroflexota bacterium
GCGATTTTCGCTAATACCAATCAAGCCTTGTAGGGGCGACCTATCAGGTCGCCCGAAAACTGAGCCCGCGCCTAAATCGACCGCATTGACCCGCCATCGACGCGCAAGGTGGCGCCGGTGATGTAGCTGGCTGCGGGCGACAGCAGGAAAGCGCCGGCCGCGCCGAAGTCTTCGATGGTACCATAGCGCCCCAGCGGGATACCGGCGATGGCGCGCGCCTTCACTTCATCCATGCTAAGCCCGGTCTTCTCCGAAGTGACGGCATCCAGCTGCGCCACGCGGTCGGTGTCGATGCGCCCCGGTATCAGATTGTTGAGGCGGATGCCATCGCCAGCCAGTTCATCAGCCATTGTTTTGACCATGCCGGCGACGCCAGCGCGCATTATCGTGGACAAGCCCAGGCGCGTAATCGGCTCCTTGATTGAGCCCGATGTTACGGTGAGAATGGAACCGCCACCGGTCATATGCGGAAGCGTCATGCGGATCATGCGAAAGCTGCTGAGCAGGGTCAATTCAAAGGCGGCTTGAAAGTCTGCTTCGCTCACCTCTTTGAGCGTCTTGGCGGGCGGTCCGCCGGCGTTGACCACCAGGCAATCGATGGCGCCCCAGGCGGAGACAGTCTTATCCACCCAGGCTTGAATATCGCTGGCGACGCGCACATCACAGGCGGTTGCGAGCGTCTCCACGCCGTACCCGTCCGCGATCGTTACCGCGGCCGCGGCGACTTCATCGGCGCTGCGGCTGCAGAGCGAAACTTTGGCGCCGTCCGCAGCCAGGGCTTTAGCGATGCCGTAACCCAAGCCTTTGCTTGAAGCGGCGACCAAGGCGACTTTATTTTTGAGTCCCAAATCCATCTCTACTCTTCTCCCCTCACTTTACCAATTGCGTCAATAATCCTTGAACCGCATAAACATCAACACTCTTGTTGAATTTCTTTTCAATCGGCTGCTGATTGCTTCCGATCCAGAGCTTGAGTTCGGCATCCAGATCGAATGTACCGGTTGTTTCTACGCTGTACATCGTGATCTTGCCATAGGGTATCGACAGATATTCTTTCTTCCGACCGGTCATGCCTTGCACATCCACCAGGATCAGGCGGCGATCGGTGAAAATCCAGGTGTCGCGTATGACCTTGAATCCGGCGTAGACCTGCTCATCATCAGCGAGCAGCCGGCCGAAGTCCCGCTGAATGCGCTCGCTGCTCACCGCGCCAGCGTTGCCGATTAACCTGCCAAGCATTGATGTGCTCCTCTTCCGCCGTATCCAACACATTGGCGATTATATCGTTCGTCAGCGAATTGTTCAGCGGGGAATAGGGGGCAATCGCGTCACAGTCAGAATGCGCTGTTTGCGAGGAATAATGTAAAAATGCAGGGGCGTCTCGCGAGACGCCCATTGAAAGCGGCCCGCAATTTGCGGGCGTTTCAACGCCGGGCGTAGACACTGCGGATCAAACGCCCCTACAGATTATGAAATGTGAGGCAGGCTCGTGGAGCCTGTGCGGCCTACTTAGACGCCCGCATACCTAAAGACAGACCTTTCGCGCCGGGTCGTCGATCCCCACGCGTTTCAGCAGCCAGTCGATTTCTGCCTGCGTGCCCTCATCAATCGGGTTGAAGGGCGGGCGCGGCGTTGCATTCTCTATCGCGCCGCGGCGCTGGAGGAGCGCTTTTCGTATCGTCAGATTGATCAGCGGCTGATTCTCATAACGTATCAGCGGCAAGTATTTGTCGAAGTTCGCTTCCGCTTCGCGCTTGCGCTTCCCATTGAAAGCCTCATAAACAGCCACCAGGATTTCGGTGAAGGCGAAACCGGTCATCGTGCCCGAGGCCCCGCGCTCCAGCTCTTCCAGCAGGAACATGCCGCCCAGCCCGCCGAAGATTTCGAACAGGTCAGTACGCTGACGGATAGCGTCGATCTTCTGCATCAGCGGCGGATCTTCCAGCTTGAGATAGCGCGCGTTGGGAATGGCTTCGGCGATTTGAGCCAGGACTTCGGGCGACATGATCACATCGTTCACTGGCGGAAAGTCCTGCACCACAATCGGACCGCTGATCGTTTCAGCAATCTCCTGGTAGAGCGCCAGGATGGCGGGGTCCGATTTGTCGTCCATAGGCGGCGGCGCGATCATCACGCCATCGGCGCCAGCGGCGAAAGCCGCTTCACTAAGCGCGATGCACGTCGACAGCTTGATGTGGCTTGTGCCGACGACGATGGGAATCGCGCTGGCGACAGTCTCAACCACCGTCTCCATGACCGCTTTGCGCTCATCGACGCTGAGCTTGGCCGCCTCGCCCATGACGCCGAGGATGGTCAAGCCCTGCGCGCCCACATCTATCTGGAAACGGACTAGCCGGCGTAAACTGTCGTAGTCGACGGCGTAATCAGCTCTGAAAGGCGTCGCCAGGATATTGAAGATGCCGCTAATCTTGCCCACGTGTCATGCTCCTATCATTTGCTTGCCGGCGACGTAAACGGCTTGGATGTCTTCCAGCGCGTCGAGATTAGCCAGCGGGTCGCCATTGATGACAATGATATCGGCCGCTTTGCCCGCTTCCAGGCTGCCCAGATGGTCCTCCAGCTTGTTGACTCCGGCGGCGGTTATCGTCGCGCTGCGCAGGGCGTCGTAATTGTCGCGCTTGACGCCGAGCTCGACCATGAACTTGAGCTCCGGCGCCACCACATCATGCCCGACCACCGGGCTGCCGGCGTCGGTGCCAAAGGCGACGGTCACACCCGCTCGCGCCGCTTTTACCAAGCCATCGAAGCGTTCGCGGCTCTTTACCGCGGCTTGGCGCTCGGCGATCTTCCATTCGGGGATGTCGTGCTGACGGGCGACTTCCGCCTGCGCCTGCATCACCAGCGGCGCAAAGGTGGTGACGATTGGAATGTCTTTGTCCAGCAGCAATTGAATTGTCTCATCGTTCATGTCGCCGCCATGCTCGATGACATCGACGCCGAATTCGGCGACTCGGCGGATGACGCTATCGAAAGTGGCGTGCGCGGTGATGCTCATTTCGCTGCGATGCGTTTCATCAATTACAGCGCTCAGCTCCTCATCGGTGAATTCGATGGTGTCGTGGCTGCCCATGATCTTGATGAGATCGGCGCCGCCTTTGACCTGATCGCGTACCGCCCGCCGCATTTCGTGGGGTCCGCTGGCTTCCCGGCAGCACCAGAAGGTATGCCCGCCGGTCTGGATGATGGCTTCCCCGACGATGAGCAAACGGGGACCGGGGAAGATGCCTTGCTCCACCGCTTGCTTGGCGAAGAAATTGCTGCGATTCATGCCCAGATCGCGCACCAGGGTGATGCCGGCGCGCAGGCTCTTCAGCATATTGCCAGCGCATTTGTAGGCGCTGATCTCGGGCCGGTCGTCCAGCGATTGACGCGCCAAATCATGCACGCCATCCCATGCCAAATGGGCGTGCGAATTGATCAAGCCCGGCATCACCGTCATCCCGCGGCAGTCGATGACTTCGGCGTCGCTCTTCTCCAGCGCGCTCATGGGACCGACCGCCTCGATTCTGCCGTCTTTGAGTTCGATGTAGCCGCTCTCAATGACTTCATCGCCGCGGCAGGTCAGCAGACGCGCATTGGACAGGATGCGATGCGGCGTCGGCAGATCGAACATCGGCTTGATGATTTTCTCGAATCGCCAAGCGGGCGCTTCCGGCATGTGATGTCTCCTTTTCTTGGCTCGGGCGTCAGAAAACCTGCGTGACGCGCGCCGCATCGGGGCGCACAAACTGCCCATCGCCGGGCGATCCGACGATGTTCCCATCCTGGAAAACCGTCTTTCCGTTGACGATGGTTCGCTCGACTTTTCCCTGGAAGGTCATGCCATCGTAGAGCTTGTCGCAGTCGCGCGCTTGGGTGAAGAGCATATCCGGCTGGATCGTCGTTTTGGCCTTCGGGTCGTAGATGACGAGATCGGCGGCGGCGCCAACCGCGATTACGCCGCGCTCGGGATAAACGCCGAAGCGCTTCGCCCCGTTGGTCGCCACCAGGTCAATCGCCTTGTTGAGGCTGATGCGTCCGCTCAACGCATCGTGCATCACACCCAGCAGCAGCTCTTCGACGCCCGGGGCGCCGGGTGGGGCCGCCCATAGGTCCTCGCGCGCGCGCTCCTTTTCCTCGACCAGGAAGGGCGAGTGATCGGTCGTGATCGCCAGCAGCGCGCCATCAAGCAGCCCCTGCCATAGCGCCGCTTGATCGGCTTCCGTGCGCAGCGGCGGATTGATCTTGGCGTAGGGACCGCAGCGCGCCAGATCGGCTTCGGTGAACAAAAGATAATGCGGGCAGGTCTCGGCGCTGACTGTCGAGCCGGTCGCTTGGAAGCGGCGGATGACCGCCAGCGCTTCCTGGCCGCTGACATGGGCGATATGCAAGTTGGCGCCGATGCTCTCGTTCAGCGCCAGCAAGGTGGCGATCGCCAGCGCTTCGACGTGGGGCGGGCGCGATTCGCCATGAGCCGGCACATCGTTGCGCCCGGCGGCGATCAACTGCGCCGTATGCCACTCCAACAGTTGGTTATTCTCGGCATGAACCGCGCAGACCAAGCCCGTTTCAGCGACCAGATTAAGCGCCTGATACAGCTCCGGCACATAGGGCAGGCACAAGCCTTCAAACTCGTCGTCGCGTCCCTTGGGCGCCGCGGTCATGAAGATCTTGAAGCCGATCGCGCCTTCGTCCACCATGTCGGCGATCTCGCCCGGGTCCAGCAAGCCCGGCGCGCCATACAAGCCGAAGTTGACATAGGCGTCGCGTTCGCCCAATGCCTTGCGCATGCGGAAGACGTCGCCGGTCGCGCAGCAAGGTTTCGAGATCGGCATCTCAAACACGGTCGTAACGCCGCCGGCAGCGGCCGCGCGCGTCTCGGTGGCGAAGTCGCCGCGCTGCGGATAAGCGGGGGCGCGGCAATGAAAATGGATATCAATCGCGCCCGGCAGCAAGAGTTTGCCGCCGCCGTCAATCGTCTCGCCGGCGCTGATGCCGCTCGAATCGGCGGCCAAGGCGGCGATGCGCCCGTCGCGAATGCCGACGTCGAGACTGGCGATATCCGTTTCCAGCACGACTTGCGCGTTTGTGATTAGAGTGTCTAGCTGCACGCGTTTTCCCCTTCGATTGGTAATTGTCTATCTAGTGGGCGACCCAATGGCTCGCCCCTACAAATTCCAATCCAAGCAGCGACCCGTAGGTGCGGCTTATCAAGTTGCCCGTTCGCCCCAACGATTGGCAGTTCAATAAACCGTCCGGCGCAAGAACTTGAGCAAGATGTCCGTAGTCGCCTGATAATCCGCCAGCGCCACATGCTCATCGGCGGCATGCGCCACTTCGTAGCTGCCCGGCCCAAAGATGATCATATCGCCGCGCGCCAGATCCGTCAGGTGTTTGGCGTCGCTGCCGGGCAGATAACCAACGGGGCCCGGATCATCTTTGATCACTTCTTTAATGCAATCCATAAATGTCTTGGCGTAATCGCTGTCCGACGCGGAATCAAACCAGCGGGAATAAACGAAATCCCCGATATCCGCGGCCGCCGGCGCCAGAGCGACCGAATTGACGACGGCGCGCAATTCCGCTTGGACGATCTCGGGATCCTCGCGCGGGACCATGCGGCGGTCGAGATAAATCGCGCAGGAATCGGGCACGGCGTTGGCGGTACTGCCGCCTTCGATGACGCCGATATTGCAGGTGGGCGAACCGACCACCGGGTGTACGCGCTCAGAGAGCTCCCGATGATACTTGTCCAGCGCGCCGATAATCTTGGACATCGCCACAATAGCGTTGACGCCGCGGTCGGGGTTGGTGGCGTGGACGGCTGCGCCGCTCGTGCGAACGGTGGCGCGCATCACGCCTTTGTGCGCCGTGGCGACTTTGTTTGCCGTCTGCTCGCCGACGATGATGAAGTCGCAGGGGGGCAGATGTTTTGAATCAGCCAGCCACTTCGTACCAAGCTGGCCGCCGACCTCTTCTTCCGCGGCGGCGACCAGTATGAGCGAACCCCGCAAGCTATCCCGCTGCGCGGCATCCATCAGCGCCAGCATCATCGACGCGAGCGGCGCCTTGTCGTCAATGCTGCCTTTGCCGTAGAGCGCGCCATCCCGGACGGCGCCGGCATAGGGGTCGACGCTCCACTTTTCCGCTTCGGTCGCGGCGATGGGCACGGTGTCAATATGGGCGTGCAGCATGATCCGCGGCTCGCCCGCGCCCAGCACAGCGATGGTGTTAAGCGCCTCGGGCTTGGCGTCCGGCGCCAGTTGCCGCACGTCGCAGCCGATGGCGCGCATCTTTTCGGCGACGAAATCGGCGATGGCGCGGGTATCGCCGGGTGGGTTGGGCGAGGGGATCTGCACCAAATGCCGCAAGAGCGCGATGCTATCCATCTAGATGCCTTTTACCGACTTGTACTGTTCCAATTCTTCTTCCGTGTAGACTTGCATCAACTCCAGCTCGACGCCGCCGGCTTCCTGCTCGAGAAAGGCCACCCAGCCTTCGGGATGCACGTGGCTGCCTGTGACCTTGCATGCGGCGCATTCTTTCAGGGTCGCGCCTTTGGCTTGCGCCTCTTCGAGCGCATCGTCGATATTGGGCACGGCATAGCAAATATGATGCAAGCCTTCGTAGCCGCGTTCCTTGATCCAAGCGTCGTAGCGCCCGCCGGCATCCATTGATTGGCAGAGCTGATATTCGACATCGCCCACATTAAAGATGGCGGTGACATTGCGCGATTTCTCATAAACATGAATCTCGGCATCGTGCCCGACGCCCAGGAATTCTTGATATTGCCGCAGCGATTCGCGCACGTCGCTGACGGCGAAAGCCATGTGCTTGATATACCTCTCGTACATGATGTTCTCCCTATAATTTTCGTTTGGTTTGTGGGCGATTCACCGCCTCGCCCCTACGGTTTTCGATTGTTTGCGGGCGACCCACTGGGTAGCCCCTACGGTTTTCGATTGTCTGCGGGCGAGTCACCGCCTCGCCCCTACAGATTTCGTTTGACCGGCGGGCGACCCACTGGGTAGCCCCTACAGTTTTCGTTATACCGGCGGGCGACCCAATGGGTAGCCCCTACCAACGATTATTTTCCGAAGCGTTCCCAATGCGTCAGATCGCGCCAGGTGATCTTCTTCCAAGGGCGCATGCCCGCTCCGACGGTCTCCGCCTTATGACCGATGCAGATGAACATCTCGGGCGAATAACTTGCCGGCAGATTGAGGATTATCTTCACCGCTTCCTTGCTGTACGAGGTGACCGGACCCGAAGCCAAGCCCAAGGCGTGCGCCGCCAGCATCATCGTTTGCGCGGCTGTGCCGACGTCAATCAGCAGCGCGCGATCGCTGGCGGACAAACCGTGCTCGGCGCAGACTGCCCAATTGGTACAGATGAGGATCAAGACCGGCGCCCGCTGGAACATGCCCGGCGAGACCAGGCGGATCAGCCGCCGCGTCTCGGCGTCTTCAATCACGATATAACGGTTTGGCCGCAAGTTGCCGCCGCTGGGCGCCCAGCGCGCCGCTTCCAGGATGGCTTCAATCTGCGCGCGCTCGACCGGCTCGTCGCTCATTTCGCGCACGACTCGCCGCGTCTTGATATTGGTCAGCACCGCCTCGCTCATCATTCGCCCTCCGCCAGCGCGCTATGCCGCAGCAGACAGGCGGCGACCGCCCGGCAGCGCTCATCGAGCCCGGCGGTGTAAGCCGCGACATCAGACATGATCATGTGCATTTCGGGTATGCGCTCGATGTTCTCCTGGAGGAAGTCGCGCGTTTTATCCGAGGAGCGCTCCAGCATCAAGCCGCTCAGTCGCTCGGTTGCCGTCAATAGCCGCAGGGGACCATATTCCACCGGTTCATCCATTTGTATCCGCGCCGAGGTGATTAAGAGCGCCAATAGCTCTACCGCCTCGTCCTCTTTCAGCACCCAGTTTGCACTCATCAATCACGCCATCCCTTCCGCGCGTTCGCCCGCGATCCAGCCCGCTTGACCGTCTCAATCGCCAAGGGGAGTGGTGAATGTGTTGATATATCCCTCGTTTCCCCCCACCCTAAATCCCTCCCCCAAAATGAGGGAGGAACTTCAAAAGCCCGTAATTCCTTGAATAACTCCCCTTCCCTCCTTGTGGGGGCAAGGGGCCAGGGGATGGGGGTTGGTCGCGCTATCAATGAAATTCACCACTCCCTCGCCAAGGAATTCCTCGCGGATGGCATTGAGATTGTTTACAATTTACTAGTGGACAGATTATAAGAAGCGCCGATACCAGTGTCAAGCAGTCTGGAAACTGATGTGATGCGCGCTGTCAAGATTTTGCGCCAGTATCTTGCCAGGCTTGGCGCTATCTTCGCGGCGGGCGGGGCGGGGTTCCTATGAAGCGAGTGATCATCACCGGCGCTGCGGGCTTTGTCGGCTCGAACATCGCCACCGCGTTCCTGGATGCGGGTTGGCGCGTCTACACTGTCGACCGCGAGGAGGCGAAACCGGAACTCGCCGGGCTTCCGAGCGGGAGGCTGCAACATATTGCTTTCGACTGTTCCGATCTGCCGCCGCTAAACGCCGACCTATTGATACACGCGGCCGCAATCACGGCGACGCCCGAGGAACGCGGTGAAACGCCGGAAGCGAATCTTCGCGCAAATCTCGATCCACTTTTTTCGGTCATGGAATACGCCGGGCGACAGCGTATCGCTCGCGCCATATTCATCAGTTCCGCCGCCGTCTTTGGCAACTCGCCCTCGATGCCCATCGCCGAATCCGCGCCAAAGCAGCCGCGTACGGTCTACGGCTTGGCGAAGTCATTTATGGAGGATGCTGTGGAAACGCTGCGCGCGACCCGCCAACGCGATTTCGTCTGCGTCAGGTTGGGCGCGATTTATGGCCCGAATGAGATCGCCCGCTCGACGCGCCCTAAACTCAGCCTGGTCGCGCAAATGATAGACGCGGCGCTTAACCATAGCGAGATTGTCGTGCAGCGCCCGCGAGAGCGCCGCCAATGGACCTACGCGCCGGACATTGGGCGGGCGCTTATCGCGCTCGCGGACGCCGATGTGTTGGAACACG
Organism: Chloroflexota bacterium; assembly: GCA_028875185.1. Taxonomy (GTDB): domain Bacteria; phylum Chloroflexota; class Anaerolineae; order Aggregatilineales; family Phototrophicaceae; genus UBA6055. Next base: position 9,064 of record JAPPFH010000017.1, read on the forward strand.
GATTGTTTAATCTGGCGGGCGATGAGCGCCGGTCGAATCTTGAAGTCGCCCAAGAAATAGCGGCGCTGGTGGAGGGCGTGTCTGTCAGTATAGACCAGGAGGAAGCGCCAGGCGCCGGGTCCAGTGGCGTCGGCTGGCTTGATAACAGCCGTGTTCGGGATGATATCGGTTTCAGCGATTGGACCCCGATGAGCGAGCGCGCGCTTGACGCGACTTTGCAGAGCGTCAGAGCGCGGACGGCCAATGCTTAAGGTCCTGCTGGCTGGGCTCGGCGTACGCGGGCGGCATTGGGCGGAAGTGATCAATCGATCCGAGCGCGCCGTCCTGCTCGCTTTCGCCGACCCGTCGCCGGCCGCGCTTGCTCGCGCGCTCGCTGAGTTCGGAGAACGCCCCGCCTTCCCCAGTGTCGAAGCGGCGCTGAACGCGCTGGATGATGTGGACGCTTTGGTGCTGGCGAATCCGCCGATGGGGCGCGAGGGCATCGTTCGCCTGGCTTGCGCGCGGCGCTTGCCCATGCTGATAGAAAAGCCGCTGGCGCTCAATCTCGCGGATGCGGCGACGCTGGTGGGGATCGCAGAGGCCGCTGGCGCATCGCTGATGGTCGGGCTGAACTTCCGCTACTTGGCGGTGACGCAGGCGATGACGCGCCTGTTGGCGGATGAGACGGTAGGGCGCCCCGAATTTGCCCGCTTCACCTATGAGCGCTGGCGTGACGGGCATCGTCAGGACCTGAATGATTATCCGCTGGTGATGGAACAGCCCATGCTCTGGGAACAGTCGATCCACCATTTCGATCTGATGCGCTATGTATATGGGCGGGAACCGGTCCGCGTACAATGCCAGACCTGGAATCCGCCCTGGAGCATGTATGCGGGCGACAGCAATGTATCGGCGCTGTTTGAATTTGACGGCGGGCTGCGCGTCAATTATCAAGGCACCTGGCAAGGCAACTGGGCGGCGCCGGGCTTCGAATGGCGCACAGACTGCGCGGACGGTATTATCGCGCAGCGGGAGGAATTTGGCGCGCTCAATTACGCCCGCCGCGATGAGGCAACCTTGCGCGCAGTGCCGCTGCCGCCACATGAACGCTGGATCAGCGAGACGACCGCCCTTTTCGCCGCCTTCGTTGATCATATCGTCGACGACGCCCCGATTCAGTGCAGCGGGCGCGATCACTTGATGTCGCTGGCGATGCTGGAAGCGTGCATACAATCGAGCGCGCAAGGCAGCGGCGTTTTAATCCGCGATGTTCTCCCCGGTACAGAGGCAAAGTAGGGGCGTTTAGTGAAACGCCCGCCAAGGGAATACTTTGGCCAATCCCGAAAAGGACCTGACATGAGCGAAACATTCGTCGGCATTCAAATTGGCGCGATCAGCTTCATTGATGAAGGCGTCGAAGAAGTCCTTGACATCTTGCAAGAGAAGGCGGGCGTCAACGCGCTTATGATTTCGGCCTTGAGCTGGAGCATCGGCAATGCCGGGCGCGCCGCATTCGGCTTCCCCGATCACGGCGTTCAGGAACTCGACAATCTGCGCGGCGGCGCCTTCTTCAAACCGGACCCGCGCTATTACAGCAAGACGACTATGCGTCAGTTCGCTGCGCCTGACGAGCTGTATGCTGGCTTTGACACGCTGGCTGATGTGATTCCGGCGGCGCGAAGGCGTGGGATGAATGTCTACACCTATTATTGCGAGACATCAAGTTCAGCCATTCGCTCGATTTGGCAGCCGGGCTTTCAGCGCTTTCTCGATCGCGATCATCATGGACGGATGGCGACCCGTCCTTCGCTGCTCAACCCGGATTACAAGACCTTCTGGCATTCGGTATTCGCTGATTGGCTGAACAATCATGACCTGCGCGGCATCATGTGGGGCATTGAGCGGCAAAGCCCGCTGATGGACATATTCCGCGGCGACAGTTCAACCGGCTTCGATCAATATTATGTCGCCGAGGCGCGCGCGCGCGGCATTGACAGCGAGCGGGCGATCGCCGGATATCGCGCAATTGACGACTTGCTGGCGCGGGTTCGTGGCGGCGAGCGGCTTAAAGACGGCGTCTTCATCCTGCTCCTGCGGCAACTGCTGCGTTATCCCGAAGTGCTGCTCTGGGAGAAGTTGTGGCTGGAATCGCATCAGGCTTTCTACCGCGAGCTTTCCGGCTTGGTGAAATTCTACGATCCCAGCACCGAATTCGGCATTGGCGTCTGGCAAGTGATCAACACCTACAATCCCTACCTGCGCGCGCAATACGACCAAGCGGATTACGCGCCCTGCGCCGATTGGTTTAAGCCGGTGCTTTATCATACGCCTGCCGGGGCGCGCTTCGCTGAATTCGCCGCCTCTTGGAATGCGGGTGTGCTGGCTGACGCCTCCCCAGATGGCGCCTATGACGCGCTGGCGACCGTGCTCGGGCTGGACGATTTCGCTGCGCCGCGAAGCGATGGCGCGATGGCGGGCTTCAAGCCGGCTTATGTCAAGGAATGGACCGCGCGTCTGATCGAGGAGACGGGAAGACCCGTCTATCCAGGCATCGGCGTTGGCGTCGGGCATCACGGCGAGAGCAAGGCGATCACGCCGGACGAAATCCGCGCGGGCGTTCATGCGGGCTTTGACGGCGGCGCTTCTGGCGTCATGATTTCGCGCAATTATTCGGAAGCGGAGCTGCGCAATCTGGCGGCTGTCGGCGATGCGCTGCGCGAGCGCGGTTTGGTTTAGGGAGGCGGCGATGACGATACGAACAGCCATCATTGGCGCGAGCTTCGCGCGAGCAGCTTACCTGCCGGCGCTGCGGACGATTGACGATGTGGAAGTGGCGGCGATCGCCAGCGCGCGTTTGTCCAGCGCGCAATCAACCGCCGACCAATTCGGCATCCCCCGCGTTTATGACGATTGGCGGCGCATGCTCGGCGAGCGGGAATTTGACCTGGTCTGCATCGCCACGCCGACTGTCTTCCACGCGCCGATGACGCTGGCCGCGCTTGACGCGGGCGCGCATGTGCTCTGCGAGAAGCCGATGGCGATGAACGCGGACGAATCCGCAGCGATGCTGGAGCGGGCGGAGGCGCTGGGGCGCCTGCATATCATCGGCCACGAACTGCGCTTCAACCCCAATCGCCGCAAGATCAAGTCGCTAATCGATAGCGGCGCTATCGGCAATGTACGCGCCCTGCACATGCATAACGTCTCGTCTACATGGGGCGCCGCGGCCTGGCGTCGAGCCGGTGACTGGCTGCTGCGCGAAGAAATGGGTGGTGGACGGCTGGGCGCCAGCGGCTCGCACATGATTGACATGATGCGCTTTTGGCTGGGCGATATCGGCGCGGTCAGCGGGCAGGTGGCGACCATGACGCCAGAGCGCTTCGACAAAGATACCGGGGCGCCCTGGCGCGCATCGGCGGATGACCACTTCAGCTTTACGGCGGAGATGCGGAGCGGCGCCTTGTGCTCGGTCACTGTGAGTTTCAGCGGCGGCCACGGCGCAGGCAGTCACACGGAGATTGACGGTTCCGAGGGCGCAATAATGCTGGCGGAAAGCGACGAAAAGCTACTGGTGGCGCGTGCTGGCGAGGACTACGAGGAGATGACTTTGCGCGATCGCAATGTCGATCGGCCCGGAATCGGAAAAGGCATCTGGAATGTCTCCTTCGTCGCGCTGATGGAGGAGCTGGCGGCGGCGATTCGCGAGCGCCGTCAGTTGACTTGGGGCGCGACCTTCGCCGACGGTCATCAATGTCAGATTGCGTTGGACGCCATCCGCCAAAGCAGCCGCGAACGGCGCTGGGTGGCGCTGTGATGGCTTTCATGCTACTGCCGATTAGCAGTGTTACAATGGCTTCACAATAAGCGGGACGAGGACGGATCATGGTAGTCGAGCGCGTCCGCCAGATGAGCGTCGAACAATTCCTGGATTTCGCCGAGACCAGTGAGGAGTGGTATGAATACATTGACGGCGAACTGTATCCAATGACCACACCTACATTTAGGCACAACATTATTGGCAATAACATCGCGTTCAGTCTTAGGACGCTTTTGGCGGGAAAGAACTGTCAGGCGCTTGGCATGGGACAGGGGGTACGAGTCGGTGAGACAAGATTCCTCATTCCGGATGTTTGCGTTGTCTGTGAAGAACCATTGCTCGAATCTGATACCCGAATCTTGCTGAACCCGGTCCTGGTTGGCGAGGTCACATCGCCGACGACTGTCAATGCCGACCGTGGCGCCAAGCGTGACTATTACTTCAATGTGCCTTCGTTAGAAACCTATCTCGTTGTCGATCAACACCGGCTGAATGTGGAGTTGCATACGCGGGACGGCGCCAGTTGGCGGATTGATACCTATTCCAACATTGATGACGAATTGCCGCTAGAAGCGCTGAATTGCCGGCTGCCGTTGGGTGATATCTATCGCAATGTCGAATTCGAGTCTTGAGATTCGCCAAGCGCGAATGGCGCGGAAGGAAGTGTCTTAGTTGGTGGATTCGAACCCTTCTTACTCTAGCCCCGGCGAAGCATCAGGGCGGGGAGTTTCGCTCACGGCCCTTGTCTATGAAATTTGCCACGCCCCCTGCGAGCCTGTTTCTCGATTGTAAGACCATAGGCAATATAATAGTTTCAGATTGAGTTGCGCGAGGACAAATCATGGTTATCGAGCGCGTGCAGAAAATGAGCGTAGAAGAGTTCCTGGACTTTGCGGAAAGAAGCGAGGAGCGGTATGAGTACATTGATGGCGAGTTATATGAAATGACCAGCACGAAGTACAATCACAATGTCATCACCTATAATCTGGCCTTAGGTTTAGGGGCTCTGTTGACGGATACTGATTGTCAAGTGCTGCTTGGCCAAGGTGTTGGGGCAGGCGCAGCGCGCTTCTTAATTCCGGATGTGAGTGTTGTCTGCGGAGAACCGCGGACGGAATTCGATACCCGCATTCTGCTCAATCCGATTTTGGTCGTGGAAGTCACATCGCCGTCGTCAGTTGATCATGACCGCGTAGTGAAGCGGGATTTCTACCAATCCGTCGCTTCGATACAAGCCTACCTGATTGTGGATCAGCATCGCATGTTGGCAGAACTCTATACGCGTATTGAAAAAGGTTGGCATTTACGGACGTTTTCCCAGACGGACGAAGAGATTCCGCTTGAAGCGTTGAATTGCCGGCTGCCATTGCGCGACATCTATCAGCGAATCGAATTTGGCGCGGCTTAGCCGCTTGCTAGGGCTGAATACTCGTAATACGGTGAGGGCGATTTCTTGTAGAACCGCCCTCATCGCATTACTGTGACGGGCGCCCGCGATTGGCTTGCGGACGAACAATCGAGAAACCTACTCCGCTTCCACCAGCGTGACGTCGCCAAGCGTCTCCAATTGCTCCTGGATCTCGTCGGCGTCGCCAACCACAACGATGATGAAGTCTTCGGGATGGATATAGCTGTTCGCGACTTCCAGCACATCTTCTGTGGAAACGTCTTTGATAAAGCCCAACCACTTGTTGAGCCGATCCAGTTCGACGCCGCGAATCTTGTATGACGCCACCGTCTCGACGAAGTCCTGGTAGGTCTCGAGCCCAAAGACGAACTCGCCGACGATGCCATCACGGGCGTCGTTGATCTCTTGGTCCGTAAGCGGCTCGGTCTGGATGCGCTCGATTTCCTTGAAAACTTCTTCGAGCGCCGGAACAATGACATCGTTGCGCACATCCGCCGAGACGCGGAAGTATCCGATATCCGCCGGATAACTGAAGCCGGAACCGATGCTGTAGGTATAGCCTTTTTCCTCGCGGATGTTTTGCACGAGGCGCGAAGAGAAGGTGCCGCCCAAGACGTGATTCATCACACGCGCCGGGAAGTAATCCATGCTGGCGCCCTGGATGCCGATATTGCCCATTAGGAAGGTCGCCTGAGTGCTGCCAGGGCGATCCACGAGCAGAATCTGCTGCCCGCTGTTTTGCGGCGCCGCTGGGTAGCTTATGGCTTCGGCCGAACCTTCCCATTCGGCGAAGTGCTGCTCAGCATAGGCGAGGCCCTCGTCGACGGTGATCGCGCCGGCGATGATCAGCACGGCTTTGTCGGGATGACGGCGCGATTCATAAAAAGCGACGATGTCGTCTCGGGTGATCGCTTCGAGCGATTCAACGGTGTACAGATTGCCGTAGCCATGTTCGCTGCTGTAGAGCCGATTATCGAAAATGCGGCGGGCGACGGCGCCTGGCTGCGCCAAACTGGCTTCCAGGCTGCTAATCCACTCTGCCCGTTCGCGTTCGAATTCGTTCTCGGGGAAACTGGCGTTCAGCGTCATATCAGCAAGCAGATCGAAGGCGAGCGCTGTGTCTTCAATCAGACCGAAGACGCCGAGCTGCAGATAATCGCTGCCGCCAACGCTGTTGATCGCGCCGCCAACTTGCTCAATCGCGCCGGCGATGTCCTGGGCGCTGCGTGTTTCTGTCCCGCGGGAGATCAAGTATCCGGTTATGCCAGCGACGCCCGGCAGGTCGTTCGGCTGGACTGTTGAACCACCGGCGAAATAGACATCCAGCGAGATGATGGGCATGTTGGGCTGCTCGATGACGACCACTTCCAAGCCATTGTCCAAGACGTTTTCGCTGATGGTCGGGAAGTTGAATTCATTCGAATCCAAAGGCGGCGGCGGCTTGTCTTGTTCGATCACGTAGCGGTAATCCGGCTCGCTCTCTGCGGCGTCTTCGGCCGCGTATGGTTCCACCGGCGGCGGCGCTTCGGCATCGGTTTCCACGACATTGAATACATGGCGATCACTCTCTTCGAGATACTCCAGAGCCACGCGCTGGATATCTTCGCTGGTTACCGCCTGGTAGCGATTGATGCCGGTGAATACAGCCTGCGGGTCGCCGGTAAAGTAGTTGACGCTTTGAATGCTTTCCGCCAAGCCCAAAGCCGTTTCCAAGCCGAGAATGTTGCGGCTCCTGATGCCGGCGATCACCTTGTCAAGCTCTTCTTGCGGCACGCCTTCGTCGATGATCTTCCGCAACTCTTCATAGGAGGCTTCCTCAAGTTCGGCCAGGTCGACGCCCACATTGGCAATGAGAATGAAAGAGAACAATCCCGGTCCGCGATTGTCGAAAATCCAGGCGTCCGCTTGCAGCGCCCTGCCGGTATCGACCAGTCGTTTCGCCAGGCGGCTCGAATCACCAACGCTTAATACGCGTGAGAGTACGTTCAGCGCTGGGAAGTCTTCGTGTACCAGTGGCGGGATCTCATAGGCGACCAGGAGCGCGGGCAGGTTGATGAATGGATCTTCGATGGTGATGAATTCGGCTTCCTCTTGATCAACGGGCACAAACCCCGGCAGGGCGGGCGGGTCGTCGCCGCGCGGGATGGGACCGAACAGGTCTTCAATCAAGGCGCGCGTCGTGTCGAAGTCGATGTCGCCAGCCACGACCAGCGTGGCATTATTGGGGACGTAGTAGGTTCGGTGGAACGCGATGACATCTTCAATTTGCGCGGCATTGACATCATCAATATTGCCGATGGCGGGCCGCTTGTAGGGTTCATAGGAATAGGGTACCGTGATTAGCGCCTTCACCGCCGTGCCATAAGGCCGGTTGTCATAGCTCCGCTGCAGCTCCTCGATGACGATGGCGCGCTGATTATCGAGATTTATTTGCGTCACGTCCAATCCGCCCATACGATCGGCTTCTATCCAAAGCGCCAAGGGCAGTTGATGAGACGGAACGGTGTCATAGTAAACCGTGTAGTCGGCTCCGACGTAGGCATTGGAAGAGCCGCCAACCGGCTCCAGCAGCTGATCCATGCCGTTATTTGGAATATGCGGCGAACCCTCGAACATCATGTGTTCGAAGAGATGGGCGAAGCCGCTTTTGCCCTCCGGATCATTGGCGCTGCCCACCTTATACCAGATATCCACCGCGACCGTCGGCGCCGTGGCATCGCGCGCGAGGATCACCTCAAGTCCGTTGTCCAGCCAGTAGTGCTCTATGTCGAGCGCTTGTTCGCCCTCTGCGAAGCTCGGGCTCGTCGCCAGCAGAATGCAAAACACCAGTAGAACGATACGTTTCATGAGATACAGTCTCCTTTTGTTAATCAGTCTCACTGTATCATGAAAGCGGGTGGCGACAAAGTCGTTACCAATGGGCAAACAGATTGTAAATCGTGAAGGGGAATCAGCGCTGTTTTCAGCTTTGCGTGATCGCGCCCTGCGGATTCGCCGCCGCCGAATCTGCCTTGATTCTTAGCGAGAACGCCGGCAGGTCGCTATTGATGGTTGGAATTCTGGAGAATTGAGGCGGGCGGTGCGGCTGGCCTGTGAAAGGCGAGTCTCGCTAGAGTGACCGGTCCTGAACCTTGTCAGGTGAAGAGTAAGGCGAGATTAAGGCTGAAGCCGGGCAAAGCGTCTTCGCCGGAGAGGCTGCCGTCCGGTCCAATGACTTCTCGTTCAATGTCGCCATCCGCTCCGAGCCGGTGGACTTCGGCGCTCTGCTGCACCGGTATGATAATCCAGACCAGTTGCGTACCGTGTTGCAAGTAGATCGCCGCTTTGCGTCTCATCTCTGCGAGCGTGTTGCCTGGCGACATGACCTCAACAGCGATGTCAGGCATAACTGGCGCCCACTTCTTGAAGGAGCGTACCGGCGCTCGCTCGATTCTCGTGAAAGCTACATCAGGCGAGAGCACAGTGCTTCGATCGTCGGCCGAGTAAAATCCCGCGTCTACGGAGGGACTTCCTAAAGTCCGCTCCGGGTCAAAGAGCCGGAAATAATGATATATCTCACCGGCGAGTGATCCGTGTTCCCAGCCCGGTGGCGCCATCCTGGTAATCTCTCCATCTATTAGCTCAAAGTATCCGTCGTGATTTTCCGGCTGGCAGACGAAGCGCCAAAAGGCGTCAACATCGTATATGCGTTGCTGTACCGCCATTGTCGCCTCCTTGTCACGCACTGAGCTGCGCGCAATCATACCACGCCGACTCGCGCGCTCCCAATTGCTGGATGTTGCGAACCAGATTCAACAGAATAGGGCGAGTCACCGCCTCGCCCCTACAGCCGCCTAGCTTGGCCCGCTTACAGCACCGGCGCGCCCGCCGCCCGCGGGATGAACTGCCCAGCCCCGTTGCGGCCCAGCCACTGAGCGCCATCGACCAGCTTGCGCCCGCGCTGATAAACCTTGACCGGCACGCCCGCGACCTTCATGCCCTCATAGCAGTTGTAATCGACGCGCATGTGGTGCGTTTCGGCGCTGATTGTATGCTCCCGCTGCGGATCCCAAACCAGGATATCGGCATCCGAGCCAACGGCGATCGTGCCCTTGCGCGGGTACATGCCGAAGATCTTGGCTGGATTGGTGCAGCAGAGCTCGACGAAGCGCGTTGGCGACAGCCGGCCGCTGTTCACGCCCGAATCCCACATGACCATCATGCGGTCTTCCAAGCCCGGCATGCCATTGGGAATCTTGGCGAAGTTGCCGATGCCCAATTCTTTGCCGGGCCGGCGATAGGAGGGATCCTGTCTTTCATACCCGACCCAATCGGCGCCCCCCGTGCGTTCGTTCCATTCTTGCCAGGGCCCGTGCCCGCCGTCATACCAGAAGTCGCAGTGGTCAGTGCTGACGATTTGCAGCGTGCCGTCGCGCGCCGCGCCCCACAAGACGCTGTGATCATGCGCGCTGCGGATAGGCGGCGAACAGACATACTTGGCGCCTTCAAAGCCGGGCGCGCCCAGGTGATCGTCGACGGTCAGAAAGAAATATTGCACGCAGGTCTCGCCCATTACCGGGTAACCCAGCGCGCGTCCCCGCCGCAGCGCGTTGATGGCGCTCTCGCAGGTCATGTGCACGACATAAAGCGGGCAGCCGGTCAATCCGGACATGACCACGGCGCGGTTGGTCGCTTCCCCTTCGATCTCGGGCGGGCGTGATGAAGCGTGCCAAACCGGGTCGGTCTTGCCTGCAGCCAGCAGCGCCGGCGTCAACGCCGCTTCAACATCGCCATTTTCGGCGTGCACCATGACGATAATGCCATTGTCCGCGGCCACGCGCATCGTGTTGAAGAGCGTGGCGTCATCAATCATGAAGACATTCTTATACGCCATGAAGAGCTTCAAGCTGGTGATGCCCTCGTCGATCATGGTCGGGATCTCTTTCATGACGGCATCGTTGAGATCGGTGACGGCCATGTGGAAGGCGTAATCGATTTGGGCAATATCGCGCGATTTCGCCCACCAGGTCTCAAGCCCGTCGTGCAAGCTGCCGCCGATCGGCTGCACAACGAAGTCGATATGCGTAGTTGTCCCGCCGAATGCAGCCGCCATATGTCCCACATCAAAGTCATCATTGCTGATGGTGCCGCCGAAAGGCAGATCGAGGTGAGTGTGCACATCAATGCCACCAGGCATCAGGTATTTGCCCGTGCAATCGACCACTTCGTGATTGTCAGCTTGAAGGTTCTGGCCGATTAGCGTGACGATCTCGCCCTCGACCAAGACGTCTGCCCGGACCATATCGCTGGCGGTGATGACGGTTCCGTTTTTGAATAGGGCGCCCATTAGTTACTCCTCCAGCCTAAAGCCGAGCGGACCGTTACTCGGATTTCGGCAACCATGCGTTATTCCTTTTCGTGTCAAAACTCAATGCCGGCGTAGATTTCCGCCAATGGCAAATCGCAATCCAAGATCTTGAGTGGCGCGGTCGTCTCTAGGTCACGGTATTCGCGCCGCCGCCAGCCATCGTCCTGACGCTCGTACAATTCTACACACAGCCGATGTTGGTCGATCACAAGATAAATCTGTAAGGAAGCGATGCTTTGATAGTAACGGCGCTTTTCTCCCCGGTCACGGTCGCTTGATGACGGCGACGTGACTTCTCCAACCAATGTGGGATTCCACAACGTGACCGCGCGCTCATCTGTCGTCGGCTGCCCGCAGACGACGCAAAAGTCGGGATATACATATCGCGTTGGGTTGACTCGGTTGCGCATGTCGCTGCTGATGACGCGGCAATCGCTCCCTCTTAAGCGATACCAGAGCGCGCCGCTTGCATTTGCCATGATTAGGCCGTGGTAAAGTGTGCCACCGGACAATTCGATCACCTCGCCGTCAATGTATTCGTATCTAATATCGGTGGCTTCATCAAAAGCCATATATTCTTCGACCGTCATTTGGCGGATGCTGTCGATTGCCATAGTAGCTCCTCACGCGCTTGCTGCAAGCGATATTATATCATTCCCCCTCTCCTATGCTTTGTAGAGGCCTTAGCGGAACTTGGGACTGATTCTTTTACCTTATTCGCCTTCGATGCGCTATGCCTCTCGGCGTCAAATCTCGATGCCGGCGTAGATTTCCGCCAGAGGCAAGTCGCAACCCAATGACGGCAGTGGCGCGATGGCGTCCAAGCCGGCGAAGTCCTGTGTTTGCCATGTGTGGTCTAGGCGCGAGTCCGCTTCGACTCGCGCTTTGAATTGGTCGATGACGAGGTAGACCTCTAGCGCTGGGATGCTTTGGTACAAGTCGCGCTTGAAGCCGCGATCTCTGTTGGCTGTTGTTGGTGAGATTACTTCCGCGACCAGCGTGGGATTGAAGAGGTTGATTGCTCCCTCATCAAGTACCGGTTCGCCGCGGACGATACTCAAGTCCGCATAGAGATAACGCCTTGGGCTGACGCTGATGCGCATGGCGCTGCTGTATAAGTGAAAGCCGCCGCCTCGCAGTCGCATCCCTAGCGCGAAACCAAGGTTCATCATTATTTCCGCGTGATAAGCGGTCCCGCCTGTCATTGGAAAGACCTCGCCGTCGATGTATTCGTTCTTGTATTCGCTGGCTTCATCAAAGGCGAAGTATTCCTCGACCGTCATTTGGCGGATGCTGTCGACTGCCATTGTTATGCCTCGCGCTCGCTTCTAGCGATAGTATATCATTTTCGATTGACGCTAATTCGATGGTGCCAAAAAGGGGTCGCGGGACTTACGCAAAAGCCGGGATAATCTTCTCGCCGTACTCGGCAACGATCCGCTCTTCCTCGCCGCACATCAAGTAGATATTGAACTGCGTTACGCCGGCCGCTTCCAGACCCTTCAGCTTGGCGATGTGCTCATCGACATCCCCCAAGACGCCAAAGGCGTCGACTATCTCGTGGCTGATGAAGTCAAGATGATCGGCATCTTTGTCCGCGTGTTCCTTATAATCATAGCCCTTGCGGCCTTCAATATAAGCCGTCAGGAAGCTAGGAATATCGGGACTGTCCATGCCGTAGCGCTCGACGATATCGGCGACATGATTGCCGACCATTGCCGGGAACCAGCGCGTTTGTTCGCGCGCCACCTCCATGTCGCCCACCCAAACCGGCGCTGCCGCCATGATCTGGTAATTCGACATATCTTTGCCAGCTGCCTCGCCCCCAGCAATCGCCTGGTCGCTGAACCATTTGACGAGCCCGGGATCCGCCAATTGAATCACCAAGCCATCACCGCTGCGCCCGGCGCCGGCCAGCGCCAAGGGACCATAGGCGGCGATCCAAATCGGCAGCTCATAGCCGTTGGCCCAGGGCAACTGCGCCGATGTATCGTCGTAGGCGACCTCGTCCCCACGCACCAAGCCGCGCAGGGCATCGGCGAAACGCTCCATATTGGCGACTGTCATCGGCTTTTTGCCCAGCATTCGGCGCGAACTGTCGCCGCGGCCGATGCCAACTTCAATGCGATTGCCGCTCTGAACCGCCAGCGTGGCGTAAACGCTGCCGGCCACCGACCATTCGCGCACGCCCGGGTTGGTCACCAGCGGTCCGAAGATCATGTCATCGGTATGCGCCATGCAGAGCGCCATCGTCAGATAACATTCGCGCCACAAAACATGCGAGTCAAAGAACCAGCCATATTTGAAGCCGGCGACTTCCGCCTGCTTGCAGAGCGCAATGGTGCGCTTCGGGTCAATATCACCTTTGAATGTGATGCCAAAGTCCATGTTAAAACTCCGCAGTAGCTTCTCGTTTTCCTCGACGGGCGACTCACCGAGTCGCGTAGACATTGCCTGTCAGTCGCCCCTGCAAGGCTTGATTGGTATTACAAGACCGGCATGAAAAATGGGCAGAATACTGCATGACAGATCCTAATAACGAGACGAAATCGCAATCTGTGTACTGTTTCGCACTGGGCTAAGCTCCCCTTCCCTCATTTTGGGGTAAGGGGCTGGGGGATGGGGGCAGAAAATCAGGCGATTTTCGCTAATACCAATCAAGCCTTGCAAATACATATAAGGAATCGGTGGGGGTTTGCTGGTGGCTAACCCGCTCACAGGGTATTGTCTATTAGCTTGTTGACACTGTATCCTGCACCAACTCCCCATATTGGTCTGGTCGGCGGTTGAAATAAAAGTGCCAGGTATCGCGCACTTCCTGGATCGCGCTCAGATCGAGATCGCGCACGATGAGCTCTTCGTCATAGGCGCTGCCAAGCTCGCCGATGAATTGCCCTTTGGGATCACAGAAATAACTCTCGCCGTAGAAGTCGTCATCGCCGTGTTCCTCTATGCCGACGCGATTGATCGTGCCGACATAATAGGTATTGAAGATGGCGTGCGAAGTCTGCTCAATGCGCCAGAGATGCTGGCTCAATCCGCGCGATGTCGCCGACGGGATGAAGACCATTTCGGCGCCGTTCAGCCCGAGGGCGCGCGCCCCTTCCGGGAAGTGCCGGTCGTGGCAGATATAGACGCCGACCTTGCCAACAGCGGTATCAAAGACGGGATAGCCGAGATTGCCCGGGCGGAAATAAAACTTCTCCCAAAAGCCCGGCAGGTGCGGGATATGCGTTTTGCGATATTTGCCTAAGTAGCTGCCATCGGCGTCAATCACGGCGGCTGTGTTGTAATAAACGCCGACGCCATCGACTTCGTAAATCGGCACGATCAAGACCATATTGAGTTCGGCCGCCAGTTGACAGAAGCGTTGCGTGGTCGCTCCGGCGGGGATTTCTTCGGTGAAGGCGAAGAACTGCGGATCCTGCACCTGGCAAAAGTAGGGACCGTAGAACAGTTCTTGATAGCACATGATCTGCGCGCCCAGGTCGGCGGCTTGGCGCGTATACTTGATGTGCTTGTCGATCATGGATTCCTTGTCGCCGGTCCAGCTCGCTTGCAACAGCGCGGCGCGCACGATTTGCTTGTCGGTCATGCGGATGTCCTTTCGCATAAATCTGTTTAGAGATAGATCAGCCTGTTCTCCATCGATTCAGCTGTTTCGTTGCGGTGTAGCTCCAGCAGGGCATTGACGGCGTAACCGATCGACATGCTGCTATCGGGGAAGTAGGCGATGCCGTCGTGCTCAGCCACCCAATTGGCTGGATCGGCAAAGCCCGAGTCCTTGGTACAGAGCACGCGATCATGAGACGCGGCGAAACGCAGTTGTACATCATCAGAAACCTCAAGCAAGCTTACATCGCGCGCCGTCAAGACATCTATTCCGCGCCGCCGCAATTGCTCAGAGATTTCTGGGTCCATATTCTCGTCCAAGTAGAAGCGGAGCTTAGACAGGGACAAGCCCGGCCTCCCGCTGCTCTTTCAGATAACGCTCATATTCGATTTCCGCCTCAATCTCGGTTGGGCGCTCGTGATAGTAAGCCAATGCGCCGAATACCTGGCCAAGGGACAGGTCGTATTTCTCGGCGATGCTATTCGGGTGTTTTTCTCTATAGCGCCAGGACACGACCACGTCGGCGACGCGAACTGATGTGCCTTCGATGCAGGGGCTGCCATGGCGCCGGTCGGTATCGCGGCTGATTAGATGCAGGCTTTCGATAATCGGCTCATCTAAGTGGATAGGCGGCGGCAAGGACGCCACAGCGGCATCCGGTCCCTGCGTATTCAACAGGTCGCTGAAACGGCGATCGGCCGCGATTTCATCATCGATTTCGGACTGGTTCTCGTAATAGTAGGCGAGCGCCGCGTAGACCTGAGGCAGCGTGGCTGCATATCGCTGGGCGATTGTTTCGGGGCTAGGGTAGTGATCTTCATTGAGATAGTCCGTCACAATATGTTTGACTTTGATTCCTCTGCCGATCAGTGTGGCTCGGCCGCCACGGCAGCCAGGTCTGCGCCAAATCAAGTTGATGCTTTCGGTGATTCTCATGACTACCTCCGTCAGCGGGCGACCTAGTAGGTCGCCCCTACATACGTCACTGCGCATGCTCCTTGCCACAGCGCTCGAGCGCCCGTTGCGCCGCCCGCACGTTGATCTTCGGCGCCGCGTCGACGTAGAATTGCGCCGCCTTGCGGGCGGCCGCCATTTGACCTTCAGCAGAGCGGTCGCTCAGATCAAGCGTGTAATCGCCCGCGTTCAAGCCCGTTATCGGCTCCAGCGTGATTTCGACCACGTTCTCCCGCCGGACGCGCTCCAGCTTTTTCCGCCGTTTTTCCGCCGATTTGGATTTGGCCGAATCGCCGACTCTGTCGTAGTAGGCGCTCAGTTGCGCTTCCAACTCGATGGCGAAGGTGAAGACCGCGCCGAATGTGTTCAATGTGTCAGACGATGCCATTCCCGTCCTCTTTTCGTTTTCCGCCTCGCGCGCTCGTCCGCGACCGGCGCCGTAAGCCCCTCCCACTTGACGGGGTCGCTGATCTTGACCCGTCGGGGAGGGGTTTGGGTTGGGGGGTGAGGAACGCGCTAAACCCACCGCTCGATCACGATTTTGCGCTCGGTATAAAATTCGATCGAATCCATCCCTTGACCATGCAGATCGCCGAAGAACGAGTCTTTCTGCCCGCCGAAGGGGAAGGAGGCTGATGGCGCCGCCACGCCGATATTGACGCCGATATTGCCTGCATTGACGCTGTATTTGAACTCGCGCGCATATTTGCCATTGCTGGTAAAAATGCTGGCGGCATTGCCATAGCGGCTCTGATTGATGATATCGACCGCGCCGGCAAAATCTTCGGCTTTCATCAGCGACAGCACCGGACCGAATACCTCTTCGGTCGCCATGACCGTATTCGGCTGCACATCGGCGATCAGCGTGGGACCGACCCAGGAACCGTTTTCGTAGCCATCGACGTTGAAGCCGCGCCCGTCAACGACAACATCGGCGCCTTCGCCTTCGCTCTGCCCGATCATCGACTCGATGCGATTCACCGCTGAGTCGCTGATGACGGCGCCCATCTGCGTTGTTTCGTCCAAGCCATAACCGACTTTGAGCGCGGCCACTTGCTTCGCTAGTTCGTCCTTGAGTTGATCATAGGCATCGCCGACGCCGACGGCGACCGCCGCCGCCAGGCAGCGCTGCCCGGCGCAGCCGTATGCCGCGCCCAGGATATTCTTGACGCTGGCTTCGATATCGGCATCGGGCATGACGGCGATGTAATTCTTGGCGCCGCCCTGGGCTTGAACCCGCTTGCCGTTGCGCGTGCAGGTCTCGTAGATAATCTTTGCCACCGGGCTCGAGCCGACGAATGACACGCCGGTTATGTCAGGGTGTTCCATCAGCGCCGTCGCCGATGGCGCGCCGCCATTGACGAGATTGACCACGCCTTCCGGCAAATCAAGCTCATCAAGCATCTCGAATAAATATTCGGTGGCGAGCGGGGTCTGCGGCGATGGTTTCAGAATAAAGGTATTGCCGCAGGTGATGGCGGTTGGCAGAAACCATAAGGGCACCATGAGAGGAAAGTTGAAGGGCGTGATCGCCGCGAAGACGCCGGCCGGCTGCCGCACCGTCGTCTCGTCAATGCCCGAGCTGATATCTTCCAGCCCATCGCTGCGCATGAGCACGGGCACGCTCATGGCGAAGTCGATGCTTTCGATAGCGCGGCGCACTTCGCCCCGCGCTTCGTCCATCGTCTTGCCATGCTCGCGCACGACAATCTGCGAGACTTTTTCAAAATTCTCCTCCACCATCACTTTGAAATGGTGCATATATTGCGCGCGCACCAGTACTGGCGTACTGCGCCACTCATCAAAGGCGGCTTTCGCGGCGGCCACCGCAGCATCGACATCGTCTCGCGTTGAATCGGCGCAGTTCGCCAGCAACTCGCAGGTCGCCGGATCGCGCACTGGGAAAAAGTCGGCTGCCCCCGAATCCACCCATTCGCCATCCACATAATTCTTGACTGTTCGGCTCATCTCTCGCTCCTCCTGGCGACTCGTTTAGCCGCCCCTAATTCATTAACGCGCGTACAAATATCATACTCGAATCGTCAGCAGTTTTTGGATACCCTGTATCGCTATTGTACAATTTGAAAGGAGACCCATTGTACAACATTGGCGCGCTCAAAGCGCTTGCGGGCCTCAGCGTTCGCCCCGCGTTGAGAGGCATAGGTCCGTCCAGATGGAAACGGGCGCGGGCTGTCCGGAAAAATATAGGGAATGCATGCCCTCCAGCGCGCGATCATCGTACAAAGTGTAGCAATATCTCCCCATTGGTTGGACATTGTGTTGGAGTATGTTAGACTATACGCCATATGCGCGCCAAAATGCAATAGCAATATCATATGCGGCTGCCATGAGAGCGTAACGGCCGGATACAGGAGACGATGAATGACAACAACTGCCGCAATCATGGAGCGTTACCGCAAGGTGATGTTTCCCGCCGCCGTTCCCTATCACGGCGATAAACCATTGGTGGCCGATCGCGCCAAAGATCAGTATATCTGGGATGTAGACGGCAAACGCTATCTGGATTTCTTCGGCGGCATTCTGACGGTTTCGGTCGGGCACTGCAATGACGAGATCAGCGAGCGAACGATGGCGCAGCTGCGGAAGCTGCAGCACACATCGACGATCTACGTCAACGAGAGCATGGTAAAGCTGGCGGAGAAGGTCGCTGAACTGACGCCGGGCAGGCTGAGCAAGTGCTTTTTCACCAACAGCGGCACCGAAGCCAATGAAACAGCGGTGCTGGCGGCGCGCATGGCCACCGGCAATCCGGTCATCATCACGCTGCGCCACGCCTATTCCGGGCGCTCCATGCTGGCCATGAGCCTATCCGCGCAGGGACCCTGGCGCTTAGGCGGCGTGGTCGACCCGTACGTCAAGCATGTGCGCAATCCTTACACCTTTCGCGCGCCCGCTGGCATGAGCCCGGCGCAAGTGGTCGATCTCTGCGTACAAGATCTGGAAGAGACGATTGCCACGACCACTGAAGGGCGTATCGCCGCATTCATGGCGGAGCCGATTCAGGGCGCGGGCGGCTTTATCGTGCCGCCGGAAGATTACTTCGGGCGCATCCTGCCAATCGTCAAAGCGGCGGACGGCGTCTTCATCTCGGACGAGGTGCAGACGGGCTGGGGGCGAACCGGCGGGCGCTGGTTCGGCATTGAACATTGGGGCGTTGAGCCGGATATCATGACCTTCGCGAAAGGCATGGGCAACGGCAGCCCAATCGGATGCACCATCGCCACGCCGGAAGTCGCCGATGCGGTCGCTGGCTTGACCTTTTCCACCTTCGGCGGCAATCCGGTGACGATGGCGACCACGCTCGCGACCATCGAATATATGGAAGCGCATGACACGCCGACCAACTGCGCCGCCCAAGGCGAAAGAATGGCGGGCAAGCTGGCTGAATTCGCCGCCGAGTTTCCCATCATTGGCGAGGCGCGCGGCATGGGGCTGATGCAGGCGCTTGAATTCGTGCAGCCGGGTGGCATCGAGCCGGACGCGGCGCGCACGGTCGCCTTTGTCGATGCTTGTAAAGAAAAGGGCTTGCTGCTGGGCAAGGGCGGCCTCTATGGCAATGTCGCGCGTATTGCCCCGCACCTGAATGTGTCGGCGGAAGATATGGACATCGCTATGGATATCGTCGCAAGCGCGCTGGCGGAGGTGTCATAAAGCGCTCGGCATTTGCGCTGCAGGGGCGAGCGGCGGTCAGTGTCTACGCGGCGTATGCGGGGGCGGGCCACATACTGGGAAAAGTCGCCTGAAAACTCCCCTTCCCTCATTTTAGGGGCAAGGGGCCGGGGATGGGGGTTGAGTGAGGAAGCCGCTGCAGATCGCCTTGACGCTGCTGGCATTGGCGCTGGTTCTCAATTTGTGGAGCAGCTTTGGCCTGTTGGCGCTGGACGATGAGGCATTGCTTGAATCGACCCTCGGTCGATTGGCGACCTGGATGGCCGAGCAAACTGGAAACGACAGCGACGAGATTCTTTCTCCGCTGGCGAGATACGCGGAGAATTGGGCGAATGAATTGGGCGCGCGCCAATTGGATCCTGATATCCTGTATACCGCCATGCGCAATATGCGCATCTCCTACTACGCATTAATCGTGCTGCTGCTGGTCTATACCTTGATGGCGATTGTCTTGCGTCCACGGCGCGCGGCGATTCTCTTCTTCGTCATTTTGATTCTGCTTGATATGCTGCTGTTCTTAATCCCTTCATTCGAAGGCAGCGGCGCCCTGACCCCGCTCATCGCGGCCATCGTGGCTGTCTTGCTGGCGACCGTGCTTTCACCCGGCAAAACAAGGCGGGTCGTCGGGTTCTTTCTGGCTCTGTCCTTCCTGCTGGTCGGCTGGGAAGCGAGCAAAGCCTTCGCGGACTCGGTATCGTACAAGATCCTGCTGCCGCAGCAGTCTTGGACTTATCGAACCGAAGAGACGATGGAAGCGGCGCTCGATTCGCTGCTCGCCGGCGAGATCGATTATGTCATCGCCGATCGCAAAGACCTCGATGATTTGATGCCGCCGCACCCGGCGAAAGGAGACGACGGCGAAGCGCTGCCTTATCCCGAGTTGCGCTATCTGGCGACGCTGGATCGGAGCGAGGGCATCGCCATGCTGCCGATAGCCCCGGCTTTTCCCGGGCGCCTTAGCGTCGCCCTGCGCGCGGACGAGGCTCCGCAGCGCGCGGCAGTGCGCGATGTTTTCGGCGGGGAGATCGCGACGATCGCCGGCGATTTTGCCGATGAGCGCTTCCTAAGCAAGCCGCGCAGCCTGGTGCTGCTCGATTTGAAGATATTCAATGATTTGAATCTGCCGCACCTGCAGATGATTGCCGAAGCCTTCTTGCAGCCGGCGCGCCGCAATGGCGAGTTGCTGTTATTGGGCATCCTGACCGATGCCGGCATTTATACTTTTAGCGAGGCGATTTTCGGTTTCGTCTTTGGCGCCTTGCTCGGTTTGATTCTGGGGGCGGTATTCGCCCATTCGCGCTTGATGGAGCGCGGATTGCTGCCCTACGTGGTCGCCTCGCAGACGGTGCCAATCCTCGCTATCGCGCCGATGGTGGTCATCTGGCTAGGCGCCGGGCAATTGTCGGTGGCGGTCATCGCCGCTTATCTGACCTTCTTCCCGGTGACCATCAATACCTTGCGCGGCTTGCAATCGCCAGCGGCGGAACAAGTGGAACTGATGCGCTCTTACGCCTCAAGCCGCTGGACGATCATGTGGAAGCTGCGTCTGCCGGCGGCGCTGCCTTATATTTTCACCGCGCTGAAAGTATCGGCGACGGCGAGCGTGGTCGGCGCCATCATTGGCGAGTTGCCCTCTGGCATCGGCGACGGGCTGGGGCGGGCGATCCTAGACTTCAGTTCGGATTACAGTTTGGTATCGACGCCGAAGCTCTGGGCTTCAATCGTGATGGCGGCGACGGTCGGCATCCTTTTCTTCGTCTCGGTCAACTTGGCGGAACGCTTGGCGCTGCGCCGTTACGTGCGCCAACATGAAATGTAGGGGCGAGCCGACGGCTCGCCCGTACACACGAGGTCTATGTGAATCTGTCGA
>JAPPFH010000129.1 GCA_028875185.1 Chloroflexota bacterium
CCCTCATTTTGGGGGAGGGATTTAGGGTGGGGGAAACGAGGGATATATCAACACAGTCACCACTCCCCGAGTACTTGTGACTTGGAGATATTTACCTCGCTTGCTATAATAAAAGCGGCGAATAATGGCAGTTGGGATTCACGGAGAAGTCGCATAGAGGCCTAGTGCGTCCGCTTGGAAAGCGGATACGGGAAACCGTACGTGGGTTCGAATCCCACCTTCTCCGCCTTGAGGAGCCCGCTGGTCGGGCTCTTTTTTGTTGCCCGCCCGAAGGAAGGCAATCAGACATGTCCGCCCCAGAGACAGTCACCCTCCGCGTCAACGGCGAAGCGCGCCAGCTAGACATCGACCCGGAGACGCCGCTGTTATACGCGCTGCGCGACGACCTTGGCTTGAAGAGCCCGAAGTACGGCTGCGGCGCCGAGCTTTGCGGCGCCTGCAAGGTGCTTATTGATGGCGTTGCCGCGCCCTCCTGCCAGCTGCCCGCGCGCCACGCGGCCGACCTGGAAATCACGACGCTGGAAGGCCTCGGCAGCGTCGATGAACTTCATCCGCTGCAGCAGACGTTTATTGAAGAGCAGGCGGCGCAATGCGGCTTCTGCACCGCCGGCATGATCATCGCCGCGCAGGGCTTGCTCAATTCTATACGCTATCCGACCGACGATGACATTCGCGCCGCGCTGTCGCAGAACCTTTGCCGATGTGGTGTTTATGATCGGGTGCGGCGGGCGATCAAGCTCCGCATCGGTCGGCCCGAATGGGACCCGATACATGAAGTGGCGCAGCCGGCGCCAATCGATGCTGCCCCCAAGCCACATGAAAGCTCGCCCTCGCTCGATGAGCGCGATCAGATTGATGACTGGATTCGCTTTGACGATGATGGGGGCGTCACCGTATTCAGCGGCAAAGTGGAACTGGGGCAGGGCATTTCGACGGCGCTGGCGCAGATCGCCGCTGACGAGTTGGATATCGCCCTTGAGCGCGTACGGGTCGTGAACGCCGATACCGCGCGTACGCCCGATGAAGGCGGCACCACCGGCAGCCGCTCACTGGAGACCAGCGGGGTCGCCATCCGCCGCGCAGCCGCCGCGGCGCGCCATCACCTGCTTGCGCTGGCATACGAGCAGTTGGACTCACTGACGCCGGTCGCGGACTTGCAGGTCGCCGATGGCGTGGTGACTGATCGGCGGACGGGGCGGAGCGTATCGTATTGGGATCTGCTGGAGGGCGGGCGTTTCAATCGGCCTGTCGGCGGCGATGCGCGGCTGAAGAAGCCCGCGGACTATGCGCTCGTCGGCGCATCGGCGCGGCGGCTAGATCTCTTGGCCAAGGTCACTGGCGGTTCCAGTTACGCGCATGATCTAATACTGCCGAACATGCTGTACGCGCGCGTTTTGCGACCGCCCGGTTATCACGCGCGCTTGCTCAAATTCGATCGCCAGACGGTGAGCGCGCTGCCCGGCATAATAGATGTTATCCAGGATGGTCAGTTTATCGCCATCGTGGCGGAACGGGAGGCGGACGCAGTTGCGGCTTTGGAGCTGGCGCGCGATGCCGCCGAGTGGGCTTACGCCGACATCCTGCCCGCCGCGGACGATACCTACCGCGACCTGCTTGAGAAAAAAGCGCAATCCAATTTGATAGTCGATGGCGCCGCCGTCGATGATAAAATCCCGCCGATCGAAACGCTGGCGGGGGCAAAGCAAACCCTCGGGGCGACTTACTGCCGCCCGTTTCAGATGCACGCCTCGCTGGGACCGTCAGCCGCCGTTGCCGATTGGCGGGACGGACGGTTAACAGTCTGGACGCATTCACAGGCGGTCTTCAGTTTGCGCGGGGCCTTGGCGCAGGCGCTGGCGCTGGATGAGGCGCATATTCGCGTCATCCATGTGGAAGGCGCTGGCTGCTACGGTCACAATGGCGCCGATGATGCCGCGCTGGATGCGGCGTTGGTCGCGCGCGCCCTGCCGGGCCGACCTATCTCGCTGAAGTGGACGCGCTGGGACGAACATGCCTGGGAGCCTTATGGCTCGGCGATGGTCATGCAATTAGGCGCGAGCTTGTCGGAGGCCGGCGATATCATCGACTGGCGGCACGAAGTCTGGAGCTATGCCCATTCCACGCGGCCGGCAGTCGGCTTGGAGACATCTGGTTTGCTGGCGGCATGGCATTTGGCGCAGCCCTTCGCGCCTCAAAAGCCTAAGCCGATGGGAGGCTATCAATCCGGCGCGCACCGCAATGCCGATCCACTCTACGATTTGCCGCGGAAACGCGTCCTGCGCCACGCAGCGGCGGACAGCCCATTGCGCGTTTCGGCGCTGCGCAGCCTGGGCGCTTACGCCAATGTCTTCGCCATCGAGTCGTTCATGGACGAATTGGCGCTTGCTGCCAATATCGACCCACTTGAGTTTCGCCTGCGGCATTTGACAGACCAGCGAGCGCGGGCGGTGTTGCAAGCGGCGGCCGATAAAGCCGATTGGCGTTCAAGTCGCGCGTCATCTGGCGAGGGGGAAGGCTGGGGCATGGCGCTGGCGCGGTACAAGAATCTGCAATGCTATTGCGCCGTTGTCGTCAACCTGCGGGTGGATCGTCAGAGCGGAAATATCTCTTTTGAGCGCGTTGTCATCGCCGCCGATGCCGGGCAAGTGGTCAATCCGGATGGGCTGAGCAACCAGCTCGAAGGCGGATTCGCGCAGGCGGCCAGCTGGACGCTGTTCGAGGAAGTCAAGTTTGATGCGCGCGGCATCACCAGCATCGATTGGGAGACCTACCCAATCTTGACCTTTGAATCCGCGCCGGTGATCGAGACGCTGATCCTCAATCGGCCCGAACTGCCGATGCTGGGCGCGGGCGAGGCGGCGCAGAATCCGACGCCGGCCGCTATCGCCAATGCGATTTACGATGCTGTCGGCTTGCGCCTGCGCGATATCCCCTTCACGCCGGTGAAGCTGCGGGCGGGTTTAAGCGAGATGCCCGCTTAAGCGGTATAGAGGGGCGCCGGACCGCATTTCCCACCTGCTGGCTCAGTTTAGCTGCAGCTTCACTTTCAGATATTCCATGCCGCGATTGCCCTTGATTCGATTGCAGGAGCCGCACAAGAGCTGCAAGTTCTCGATATGATCGGTGCCGCCTTTCGAGCGCGGGATGATGTGGTCGACTTCGAGGTGCTGAATCTGAAAGTGATCCCCGCAGCCTTCGCAGTTGCCTGCCTGCTCCCCGTATAGCGCCTTCTTGTGGGTCGCGGGGCGCGGCAGCTTTCCCAAGTCGGTGCGCTGGGGGATGTCTGTGCGGTGGATGGGATTGGCAAATAAGCCCAGCTCATTGCGCAGGCGCGTCTGGGTTAGTTCGATAGCTTTGCCGGCCACATCAATCCCCGCCCACTGCCGCCCCAAGTCTTGCGCGGCAATGCAGGTCGTGGCGCAGCCGCAGAATGGGTCGAATACCAGGTCGTCTTCATTGCTGCTTGCTTCAATGAATCGGCGATAAAGAGCAAGTGGCTTCTGTGTGGGATAGCCGGTACGCTCTTTTGCCTGTGAGTTAAGTACAGGAATCAACCAAACATCTCCAGCTCGAACGCCACGCTCGTCGATGGAGGTTTCATACACATCATCCCCTTTAATCCGAGTGTGATAATTTTGTTTGCGCTTCAAAGATTTTTCGGTGTATGGGTCATACAAGACATTGAAGAGATGGTCATTAGTTCGCGAATAGAAGAGAATGACATCATGCAATCGCTGAAATCGCTTTGCCATTCCTGTCCATCGGCGATAATGCCAAATGATTTCATTGTGGAAGTTCCCGCGCCCGAATATCGAGTCCATGACCAATTTAAGGTAGTGGCTCATGGTGGGGTCGCAGTGCAGATAAATGCTGCCTGTTGGCTTGAGGATGCGGCGCATCTCCAGCAGCCTGACCGCCATGTAGACCAGGTAGGATTTGTCGCTATCGTTCATCGCCGCTAGCAAAACGCGATACAGCGCTGGGTGCTTGCTTTCGATGAGATTGATCCACTCGGTATCAATGTCCGAGAGCGTCCAGGTGTCTTTGAACTCAGCGCCGGCGGCTTGCGATCCTATCGGCGCGGCGTAATTGGCGTTTGAGTTGAAAGGCGGATCGAGGCAAATCAGGTCGATGCAATCGGAATTCATGCCGCGCATGATGTCGAGGCAGTCGGCTGTCCAGACAGTTTGGTTGGCAAAGTTCATAAGTACAAGCATAGCCGGCGCGGAGCAGCTTGGCTAGGGCGGTCGCTGCAAATTATTCACCATAGGGGAAACGAGGAAACATAGAGCGCGCCGAGGGTTGACGTAGGGGCGAGGCGGGGACTCGCCCGTTTCGAACTTGCCTAAGGCGTCAGCTTGATCACCGTCACGTGCTCGTTTGGCGCTGCGGCAGGACCTTGAATGACCAGTTGACCGCCTTCGCGGCTCAGGCTCAAGGCGGCGTCGCAACTGGCATCCAACCAGGTCGCCGCTGAGGCGTCCAAATCGGACAGCGCGATTCTGCCATCGGCGGGCCAGTCGAAAACGTGCGCGTAGACCGTGCCGCCCTTCTGTGTTGTGCGGTACAGCTCATTGCCCTGAATCGGACCCGGGACCGTCCCGTAGATCGAATCGCCGTTGACTTCCAGCCAGGCGCCCATCGCCTGCAAGCGTTCGACGCTTGGCTCGGGAATCGCGCCTTCGGCATCGGGACCGATATTAAGCAGGTAGTTGCCGCCCTTGCTGACGATATCGACCAGGTTTTGGATCAACTGCGTCTTTGACTTCCAGTTGTGATCGTGCGTCTTGAAGCCCCAGGTATCGTTGATGGTCGCCGGCGTCTCCCAGTCGATCTCGGCTTGCAGGTCAGGCGGGATGGCGTTGTCCTGCGCGGTGGCGTAATCTCCCAGCTTGTTGCCCAACCGCCCGCAGACGAGGCAATCCGGCTGAATCGAATGCACCAGGTCGAGCAGTTCCTGGCTTTGATGCCGCTCGATAATACGCGGCGTATCAAACCAGATGATGCAGATCGGTCCATAGTTGGTCAAGATCTCGCGCACTTGCGGTTTGACATAGTTGTCGATGTAGTCGGCGAAGTCTTGCTCGTCTTCGTTGTAATCCCAGGTATTGCCGAAGCCGTTCGGATGATGCCAATCTTGCGTCTGCGAATAATACAGCCCGAGCTTTAAGCCTTCGCGCGCGCAGGCGGCCGCCAGCTCGCCCAAGACATCGCGCCCGAATGGACTGCCGTCGACGATGTTGTAGTCGGTTTCCGCGCTGCCGTACAGGCAGAAGCCATCATGGTGCTTGGACGTCAGCACGATGTATTTCTGGCCCGCTTGCTTAGCCAATTTGACGATTTGGTCGGCGTCGTATTTGACCGGGTTGAATTGCGGCGCCAGCTGCTCATATTCGGCGATGGGAATCTCGGCTCGCAGCATGATCCACTCGCCGATGCCGGGGATATGCTCCCCTTTCCAGACGCCGGCGGGGATGCTGTAGACGCCCCAATGGATGAACATGCCGAATTTGGCTTCGCGCCACCAATCCAGCCGCGGATCTTCGTTGGCGCCCGGTCGCTGACCTCGTTCTGGTTTGAAGTATTCGATTTCTGTCATGTGCTTTCACTCTCCTCAACAAGTTTGCCCCCACCCTAAATCCCTCCCCCATAAAGAGGGAGGGACTTCTTGCTCCCCTTCCCTCATTTTGGGGGAAGGGGCTGGGGGATGGGGGCTAATTTAACGGTTCAACTCAATCGCATAGCAACAAACAAAATCACAGGGCGGCGTCGCCGGCGCTGAAAGGCGCAGCCCATCGTCCCCCTGGCGCCAGTCGATCGCTTCATCGGAACCCAACATGCGCACACCCGCAATGCTCACCGAGTCCAGCGACGATATAAGCGCTTCTCCTTGAGGATAAGCCAGCAGGAAGGCGTAAAGCGTATTTCCCTTCCGCGTGAAGCGAATATCGGCCGGCGTGAAGGGATTGCGATGCGTATCGGTGAAAGCGCCCTCCGGCACCTCGGTCGGTCCTTCGCCGTAGACGTTCCAGGGACGCGTGTCGTAAATGCCTTCGCCATTGACCGCGATCCAGCGGCCGATCTCGCGCAGCATTTCCTGCTCGATTTCGGGAATCGCGCCATCGGCGCGCGGGCCGATATTCAGCAGCAGCGCGCCATTCTTGCTGACGATATCCACCAGGTCGGCAATGATATCGCCGGCGGTCTTGTAGTCGTGATGGTCAATGTATCCCCAACTGTTCTTGGAAACTGACGTGTCGTTCTGCCAGAAAAACTTGCGGATGTCGCTCAGCTGACCGCGCTCGATGTCAAAGACGGCCACGCCTTCGGGATAAGAGTCGTATTTGTGGTTGATGGCGACGCCTAAACCCCACTCATCGCCGCGGTTGTAATAGTGGGCGGCGAAGCGCTGCAAGTAGGGCTCAAAGACGACCTGCTCAATCCACCAGTCGAACCAGACGACCTGCGGCTGATATTTGTCCACCAATTCGCAGCAGCGCGCCAGCCAATCTTCCAGGAATTTGGCGTCCGGGCGCGGCGTCCAGTCCTTCTTCCGCCATTCTTCGCGATTGAGCTTGTCTTTGGAGGCTTGAACCGCCGGACCATAGAGGCCGTCATTAGCTGGATCTTGCACATCGGAGGGGAAGGCGCGACCGCCATCGAAATACCACCAGTGCTCGGCGCGATGCGATGAGACGGCGAAGACCATATCGAGTTCGCGCGCGGCATCCGCCAGCTCGCCGCAGATATCGCGCTTCGGTCCCATCTTGGACGCGCACCAGTCAGTCAGCGCGCTGTCGTACATGGCGAAACCATCGTGGTGCTCAGCCACTGGCATGACAAAGCGGGCGCCGGAATCTTTGAACAGCCGCGCCCATTCGGCGGCGTCGAATTTCTCCGCCGTGAGCATGGGGATAAAGTCTTTGTAGCCGAATTCGGTATGATCGCCCCAGGTCTTTCGATGGTGCTCGAAGGCCGGGTCGTCGCGCAGGTACATCCGCCGCGGATACCATTCATTGCCGAAGGCGGGTACGCAGTAGGGTCCCCAATGGATGAAGATGCCGAACTTGGCATCGATGTACCATTCGGGGATTTCGTATTGGCTCAATGATTCCCAGGTGGGTTCGTATTTGCCGCTTGCTATAGTCATATTCAACCTCCTGTTTCTCTATGTTCTCAACAAATTGACGACTGTTATGCGAATATCAAATAATAATGTACTGTTTATGCGCGCGAGCCACTGGCGCGTCCCTTCAAGTATTCGATTGGATTGGCGGTTTAGGTTTCAGGCGGGCATTATCGTTATCACTTGGGGACGTCTATCGAGTCCTCGGTTGTTTAGCCGTTTTACGGATCTCCAAGCCGGCTGCCAGCGGGAGTGGAGAATGTGTTGATATATCCCTCGTTTCCCCCACCCTAAATCTTGTTCCCCCTCGTTCCCCCGCCTCACGGGGGATGTTTCCCAAAATGAGGGAGGGACTTCACAAGCCCGTAATTCCTTAAAAAACTCCCCTGCCCTCCTTGTGGGGGCAAGGGGCCGGGGGATGGGGGTTTGTCGCGCTATCAATGAAATTCACCACTCCCTGCCAGCCGAACTGTTGCCGCGCTTCATCCCATGCAATATACTTGCGCTGGGTTAACCGGTTGCGGAGAGTCTAATTTAGCGATAGACGCCTGTCAAGCAAATCAGGCGGGAGGCAGTTATATGGCGGAATTCCCCATGCGCATGCGGCAGATTCACCTCGACTTTCACACTTCGGAAGCGATCGCCGGCATTGGCGCGAAATTCGACCCGGATGAATTTGGCGACAGGCTGCAAGAGGCGCGCGTCAATTCGATCACCTGTTTCGCCCGCGGTCATCACGGCTGGATCTATTACGATAGCGCCGCCCATCCCGAGCGCGTCCATCCGCAGCTCGAACGGCGCAATCTGCTGGTTGAGCAGATCGAAGCCTGCCACGAGCGCGGCATCCGCGTCCCCGTCTATACGACGGTGCAATGGGATCATTTGACGGCGCGGCAAAATCCCGAGTGGCTCTGCCTCAATGAGGACGGAACTTATCACGGCAATGGCATGTACGAAGCCGGCTTCTACCGGCGCATCGCCTTGAACTCGCCTTATATGGATTTCTTGAAGGCGCATGTCGCCGATATCTTTGCTTGCCTGCCGGCGGTCGATGGGCTGTTCTTTGATATCGTTCATGCCGCTGATGACAGCTCAATATGGACGACGCGGGCGATGCTGGAAGCGGGGCTTGATCCGAGTGATGCGGCCGAGCGCCTGCGTTATGGCGGCGTCGTGCTCGACGATTTCCGCTCGGAGATGACCGCCTGCGTCCGTCAATTCAGCGACGACTGCACGATTTTCTACAATCGCGGTCATGTGGGTCCGCACAATCGGCGCAACATGGATGCCTTCACGCATTGGGAGCTGGAGTCGCTGCCCAGCGGGCATTGGGGTTATATTCATTTCCCGCTGACGATCCGCTACGCCCGCACCTTGGGCATTCCGTCGTTGGCGCACACCGGCAAATTCCACACCGCCTGGGGCGATTTTCACTCCTTCAAGAACCAGGAAGCGCTGGAATACGAGTGCTTTCGAATGATGGCGATGGGCGCCGGTCCCTTCGTCGGCGATCAATTGCCGCCAGATGGCCAGCTCGAAGCGCATGTCTACAAGCTGATTGGCAATGTCTACCGGCAGCTCGAAGCCAGGGAGGACTGGTGCATCGGCGCGGAAGCGGTCAGCGATATTGCAGTGATGACGCCTGAGGAATTCGCGCCCGTCGATGACCGCGGCATGCAGCCAGCGATCTGCGGCGCGCACAGCATGCTGAGCGAGGCGGCGCAACAATTCGACATCATCGACTCAGAAGCCGATTTCAGCATGTACAAGGTCGTCATATTGCCTGATGACATTCCGGCCGATGCCGCGCTCGACGCTAAAATCAGCGAGTATCTTGCCGGCGGCGGCGCGCTGATCGCTACATTCGAATCTGGCTTGAACCGAGACAAGACCGGCTTCGTTCTCGATGCGCTGCCGGTGACGATGGCGAGCGACGGTCCGCGCGATCGCTCTGGGGAGCTCGTACGCGGACGCGAATTCATCCGGGGGGATTACGCCGAGTACATTATTCCGAGCGGCGAGATAGGCGCTGCTTTGCCGCCGACTGAGCATGTGATGTATATCCGCGGCCTGGATGTCGCCGCTGATGCGGATGGCGATGTTTTGGCGCAGATCACGCCCGCCGTTTTCGACCGTACCTGGGAGCATTTCTGCTCGCATCGACAGTCGCCTTCTTCGGGCGAGCCCGCTGGCGCGGCAATCGTTCGCCGGGAGCGGGTGGTTTATTTCTCCAGCCCGCTTTTCACGCAGTATTATCATAACGCGCCGCAATGGTGTCGCACGCTCTTCCTGAACGCGCTGGATTTGCTGCTGCCGCAGCCCATCGTCCGGCATGGCGGACCAAGTACGCTGGAAGTGATGATAAACGAGCAGGCGGCGCGGAATAGGCAAGTGCTGCATCTGCTGCACTATATCCCTATCCGCCGCAGCCAGCAGATCGACATCATCGAAGATGTGATTCCGCTATACGATGTGCCCGTCTCTGTCCGCGCCGACCGGGCGATTGGCTCGGTCAGGCTGGCGCCGGCTGGCGATTCGCTGGCTTTCGCGCATGTTGACGGTCGGATCGAATTCACGGCGCCGGTCGTCAACGGGCATCAGATGATTGAGTTGACCTACGGAGAGCATTAATATGCAAAGCGTCCCCTTCGGCAACACCGGGCTCATGACCCCGCCCTTGGTCTTCGGCTCCACCGCGCTGGGCAATCTCTTCCGCGAATTCAGCTACGAATCCAAGCTGGCGACGATGCGCGCCATCATTGAGCACTTGCCGAAGCCGGTTGTTATCGATTCAGCGGGCAAGTACGGCGCGGGTTTGGCGCTGGAAGTGATGGGTGATTGCCTGCGCGAGTTGGGCGTGAGCGATGACGAGGTCATTATCAGCAACAAGCTGGCTTGGCTGCGCGCGCCCTTGAACACGCCGGAGCCAACCTTTGAGCCGGGCGCCTGGTTCGGCTTGAAGCACGACGCCGCGCAAGACATCAGTTATGCTGGCATCCGCAATTGCTTCGAGCAGGGGCTGGAGATGCTCGGCGGCGACTACAGCACGCAGCTGGTCTCGGTGCATGACCCCGATGAATACCTCGATGCCGCCGAATCGCCCGCCGACCGTGAGCGGCGCTTTGACGACATCCTGGGCGCCTATACAGCGCTGGGCGAATTGAAGGCGCAGGGGGCGGCGAAGGGCATCGGCGTCGGCGCCAAGAACTGGAAATCGATCGCCGAGATTGACGCGCGGGTGGCGCTTGATTGGGTCATGTTCGCCAACAGCTACACGCTCTACTCGCATCCGGCTGATCTGCTCGCCTTCATGGATTCGCTGCATAAGAAGGGCGTCGCCATTATCAATTCGGCGGTCTTCAATGCCGGTTTCCTGACTGGCGGCGAATTCTTCAATTACGTCAAACTTGATCCGGCGAATCCGGAACATCAGGAGAAATTCGCCTGGCGCGAGAAGTTCTTCGCGCTCTGCGAGCAGCATGGACAGGTCCCGTCTGAAGTGTGCATCCAATTCGGCAAGTCGCATCCGGGCATCGTCGCGCTCGCGCTCAGCACCAGCAGACCCGAGCGCGTCAAAACTAATGTCGATGCCATGTCGGTTGAGGCGCCGGCGGCTTTCTGGGAGGTGCTGAAAGAAGAAGGTTTGCTCGCCGCGGATCATCCTAATATTGGGTAAAAGTGTATTGCAACAACAGTCTCTTGACTTTCCGCGGTAGTGTATCGAATTCGGTTGAAATTCAAATGAGCCAAATTCAACTTCACCACAAAGACGCAAAGGACACAATGAAAATGGCATATTTCGCAGACAATTCTCGGCGCTCTCGCTTTTCTCGGTGTCCTCGGTGGTAAAGCTTTTTGTGTTTCAACCGAAAAGGATACACTCCCCTTTCCGCGTCGGTTTGACGTGGCATTGTGACTGTGTTACGCTAAGCGTACGCTTCGAATTAGCGGAGCCGATCTTGAGTTGCCATGGGAGTACGCTGCATGAGCGCATCAACTGGAATCCGCTTGGACGAAACAGCGGCTGTTCCGACTACACAGCATGCTGAGCAGCGTGGATATGATCCCGGAGAGCAGTCGGAACAAGCATACATCGACAGCCTCCGCAGAAGCATCAATCAGATGAAGATCGGTGATGTACAGCCAGTACGCGAAGGCTTGGAAGAATTGCGTCGCGAGCTTGACACCAATGTCAAAGACAATTCTGTGGACAACTGAGTTCAAGGCGCAAGTGAAACGTCTTTCGCGCAGAAATCGCAAAGTATTTGATGACATAGAGAAACTGGCAGATGACCTGGAAACAGGTCCTTTGTATGACGCAAATCGGCTGCAAGGTGTGGATGGCGCGCCTGTTTATCGCCTTCGCCGCGCCAACTCATCGGATAATTCGGGCAAGAGCGGTGGATTCCGAATAATTTACTACGAAACTGCCAACGCGATTTACCTTCTGGATATTTGTGTCCGGAAGGATTGCCGGCCGATTCCGTTTCCCGAGATACGAAGATTCCTGCGCGGAATGTCCATTGAGTAGACGAGAGCGGGTGTGGAGCATGACGTCGGCCACGGGAGGGCAAGATGGGCAGCAGGTTTGCGCGGCGAGATTTTGAGCGCGCCATTGAAGCGGCGGGGGGGGGGGGCGCTGCCAGCGTCGCCTTCGCGCTTATCGAGGCAGAAGATGCCGCTGGTGGCGCTATTTCCTTCTATGGCGACGACCCCGACAGCCCGCCGCTATGTCATTTTGCGGGCGAGATATGCCTGCCGCTTATCGAGTATGTCAAAGCGCATTGGCAAGAGGATACGCCCAAAACCGTCTATCCGACAGCCGTCGAATACCGCCGCCCCAGCGAGAGTTTTCGTGTCATTCTCACGGGCGATATCTTTGACGGGTCAATCTATGTTGAAACCATGGACGGGGAAGAGGCGCCTGACGATATTGGTTGGGATTTAGCCATGCGTTTCAATAATCACCCCGAGCGACTGGCTCTGCTCAAGCGCAGTGGCAGCGAGGGCATTGTTTTTCGCCGCTGGACAGATGACCAGCCCTAGCAGGCGCTTCACGGCCAGCACCCAATCTCCGCGACTTTAGTGAGTAAAGTGAATCCCAAACCTCATGCCAGACGAAGTCCCGAACATCCTCTTCATCATGTCCGACGACCACGCTTCGCACGCGATGAGCTGCTATGGAAGCCGGATCAATCAGACGCCCAATCTCGATCGCATCGCGGACGAGGGCATGCGCTTCGACAATGTCTTCTGCACCAATTCCATCTGCACGCCCAGCCGCGCCGCCATCCTCACCGGTACTTATAATCACATAAACGGCGTCACCACCCTTAGCACACACATGGACAACCGGCTGCCCACCTTTGTCAAGGACTTAAACGCCAGCGGCTACCAGACCGGCATGTTCGGCAAGTGGCATTTGGGTCAGGGTGCGGCGCATGAGCCGACCGGCTTCGATGATTGGGCGGTGCTGCCGGGGCAGGGGCTATATCACAATCCGACCTTCATATTCAAAGACGGCGAGGGATCAACGCGCCGACCAGTTGTAGGTTACGTCACCGATCTCATCACCGATATGACGCTGGACTTCTTGCGCGAGCGCGATGCCGAGCGTCCCTTCTTCGTCATGTGCCATCACAAGGCGCCGCACCGCCACTGGGAGCCGGACGAGAAACACGCCCATATGTACCTCAACGAAGATGTGCCTGAGCCGGAGACGCTCTACGATGATTACGCCAACCGGGCGTCGGCCGCCGAAGCCGCCCAAATGCGCATGGGCCTGCACCATAGTCCGCTCGATCTGAAAGGTGAAATCCCGCGGGACTTGCCCGAGATGGAACTTCGCAAATGGGCTTACCAGCGTTATATCAAGGACTACTTGCGCGTGGTCGCCAGCATTGATGACAACGTGGGGCGCTTGCTTGATTATCTGGATGCCGAGGGCTTGGCGGAGAATACGGTTGTCGTCTATACCTCGGATCAGGGCTTTTTCCTGGGCGATCACGGCTGGTACGACAAGCGTTTCATGTACGAAGAATCGCTGCGCATGCCTTATATCATGCGCTATCCCGGGGCCATTGAAGCGGGGGTCGTCAACGAGGACATGATCCTCAATGTCGATTTCGCGCCGACTTATCTCGAGCTGGCTGGCTTGCCGATTCCCGCGGCGATGCAGGGGCGCAGCTTCGCCGGGCAGCTAAATCGCGAGGCGCCGCCGGATTGGCGCGAGAGCATGTATTATCGCTATTGGATGCACAAGACGCATCACAACGTCTACGCTCACTATGGCATCCGCACCCACCGATACAAGCTGATTTATTATTACGCCGACGCAATGGGCACGGAAGGCAGCATCGACGAGACCTACGAGCCCGAATGGGAACTGTTCGATCTCGATGTCGATCCACACGAGTTAAACAACGTGGTCGACGATCCCGCTTATGCCGACCAGGTTGTTGCGCTCAAAGCGGAGCTGCGCCGCCTGCAAGCCGATGTCGGCGACGAGCGCTATCACTTGGATGTGGATTAACATAGGTGATGCAGGGGCAACTCGGTGAGTCGACCGCCGGAGCGCAAAAGATGTAGGGGCGACACGATGAGTCGCCCGCCGGAGCGCAAAAGATGTAGGGGCTACCCACTGGGTCGCCCGCCTTTCGCTAACGATCGCAATTTCTCGTCGAAAGCAGCCGCTCCTTCGCCTGCGCAATGAAACGGCGGAAACCCGATTCCATGTAGGGATGGGCGAACCAGTCCGCTGGGTCAGTCATCGGGCGCGCGCTGGCAGCCAATTCGAACAGTGGCAAATCGGTTAATTCCCAGCCGGCTTCCGCCTCATAGGCGCGCAGGAACGTCTCTGCCGCTTCCGGTACGCCCTCGATGAAATAACCCATTCGGCAGTACGCGACGTCCGCAGCGGGATGGCCGTAACCGGCTTCTTCCCAATCAACGACTGCGTTAATCTCATCGCCACTCCAGAGGATATTGCCCGCCCAATAATCGGTGTGGGCGAAGCGCGGCCTGACCGGCGTCCAGTTTCCCCAGCAGTCCCTCACCAGCTGCCAGACCATCTTGCCATCGGGGTCGGCGCGCATGTAATCGGGGATGAGGCCGTCTTTGATGAACCAGGCGACCTCGATGTTGTCATCCATTAGGTAGCGCTTGTCGGCTTCAGTGAAGGGCGTGTGATGAATTCGCGCCAGCATACGCGCGGCCGGCGCCGCCAGCTTCGCCCAGCGATGCGCCTGGGCCGGCAACTCAATCGGCGCGCCCTCGACGAAGGCGGTTACGATGCCGGGCAGCCCCAGCAATTCACCGGTTTCATCCAGCAGAAGGGGCTTTGGAACCGGGGCGCCCCGCTTGCGCAGCAGCTTGAGCGCGTGGAACTCGCAGAGATGCTTAATGTGCCCTTCATCATATTTGTCCGGATTGTAGCGGCGCAGAACGATGCGCTCTAATGAGCCGTCTGGCAAGGTGACATTGACCCGCTGCGTGAAGTTTGAGAATGTACTAGGCAAGTCGTGAATGCGGAACTCGGCATAGTCTAGGCCGAGCGCATCCAGGACCGCGCTGACTGAAGCCGCCGACGGCGGGCTCACTTCAGCGCTACTTTCCAAGCGCAAGCCAGCTTAGTCTTGAACTCGCTGCCGCTCGCGTCAATGGTCAAGCCGGCCGCCGATTGCGCCCACCGAACCGGCTGATCGGATTCGAGCAGCGACACATGCTTTATGCCGACCGATTCATCCAGCGCCTCAAAGGTTACCGACTGCTCCGGAACACCAAGCGTCATTGCATAGACGGTCTCCCCGTCTTTCGACTGCGTATAGCGTCTGTCATCAGCATTGCAGCGGTCATAGACCCAGAATTTATGCCCGCGCGCGCGATGCCAAAGCTTTTCCAGATCGCCTTCGGAGTGGGTCGTCCAGGGCACAGTGTCGTAAATCGCCTCGCCGTTCAGACTCAGCCAGGCGCCCATTTCCAGCAGCGCGTCGCGCTGGCCAGCTGGGATAGCGCCATCCGGTTTGGGTGAGAGCGACAGCATCATTGAGCCGCCGCGCGCCGCGCAATCGATCAGCTTGCTCAGCAGCGTGCGCCCGCTGGCGTATTGCTGATTCTCCACCCAACCCCAGGATTGATCACCGATCTTCATGTCATCGTTCCAGGGCCGCTCATATTTTAGCGGGCGGTCGCGGCCTTGTTCAAAGTTGATGACGCCGAAATCGGGATGGAAGTTGTATTGCATGCTGACAGGCAGCTTGTTCAGCACCAGCACCTCTTTTCCCCAGGCGACCGCTTGATTCAGATAGTGGGCGAGGATCTCCAGCGCGGTCTCTTCATAGCCGTCTTCGCGGAATTTGCCGCCGTCGAACCACATCATATCCGGCTGGTATTTGTCGATGACCTCGCGCACTTTCAGCTGCCACTGGGCGAAAAAGTCTTCAAACTTGCTGGTCTGTTGCACCCAATAGAAATCGGCGAATTCGGGGTTGAAGAGTTCCCAGCCTTCAGCCAGCCCGCGTTCGACGGCGGCTTTGTCGAAAATCTGGTCCCACTGATTCCAGCCGGGCAGGAACCAATTGAATCCGCGGATGATGTGGAAGGGCGCCACCAGACGCAAGCCGCGCTTCCGCAGCGCCGCAGCCAGCTCGCCGTAGAGATCGCGTTTCGGTCCCATCTTTCCGACATTCCAGCGGTAGACATCGCTGTCCCACAAGCCGAAGCCATCGTGATGCGCCAGCGAGAAGCCGGCGTAGCGCGCGCCGCTGGCGGCGAAAAGCTCCGCCCATTCATCAGGATCGTAATGCCGCGCGGTGAAGCCATCGATGAAGCGGGTGTATCCGTATTCAGCCGGCGAGCCGAAGGTTTCGACATGGCGCTGGTGAATCTCGTGCGCGGGGTCATGCATCCATTTGCCGTACCATTCGTTGCCGAAGCCAGGCACGCTGTAGATGCCCCAGTGGGCGTACAAGCCGAATTTGCCGTCGCTGAACCAGCCCGGCGCCTCATGCTGCGTCAGGGATTCCCAAGTGGGTTGGTAGGTCTTGGTCATGCTGTCTCCTTCTGTCGGCGGGCGACCCAATGGGTAGCCCCTACATTTTGCGCTCCGGCGGGCGACCCAATGGGGCGCGTAGACACAGCCCTTCGGTAGCCCCTACGTCTGTGCCTCCCGGCGCGCGAAATGCCGCGGCTCGCGCACCCACCACCATAACAGCGCCGCGCCGACTACGCCAAATCCCAGCGAAACCGCAAACAGCAGATTGATATCAAAAGCCTCGGCGATCCAGCCAGCGAGAATTGGACCGGCGAAGGTGAAGGGCGCCATCAAGGTATTGGTCAAACCGATATAGGTCGGTTGATCGGCTGGCTCGGCGAATTCCAGCACGATGTTGAAATGTGAGACCATATCGCTGGAGATGGCGCAGGCGAGGCAGATGAAAGCTGGAATCAGCCCGGCAACTGCAGACGAATTCAAAGCGAAAGCCGCCGCTAGCGCCATGCTAACAGCCGATATCACCAGATTGCGCTTATGCCCCCAGCGGTCGCCCAGCCAGCCGAAGAGCAGCCGCATCAGCGCCTGCGTGCCGATGAAAATCGCATTCAGCAGACCGATATCAGCGCCGCTCAGATCGTAATTGATATTGCCGAATACGATGAAAAAACTGACCGCCATCATGCTCAAGCGCAGCAGGGCGTAGCCGATGAGGAAGCGGCGATAATTGTCATTACCACGCAGAACAGACGGCAAGCGCCGAAAGTAATGGCGCAGCGGAACTGGCTTCTTGTCCACATCGCTCGCTGGTTCGCGGGTCAGCGAGAGCGAGAACCAGGAGATCGCGTGAATCAAGCCCGCGACCAGAAAGAGCAGGGCGAAGCTGCCGGGATAAGCGACGATATCAAGCGCGCGCCCGACAAAGTACGCGCCGATGACGCCCATCAGCAAGCCGCCGCCATCAGCCAGCCCGAAGAAGATGCCGCGCCGCCGGGTGGGCACCACCACCCCAATCATACTGAACCAGGCTGGCGTGACGATGCCGCCGCCAAACGCGGCTGTGGCGATGCCGATGAAGAAGAGCGAAAGCGCCAAGCCCGGCGCCTCGGCGGCGAACAGCAGTAGCGCGATGCCGATCAAAGGGTAGGGCAGGCGCTGCAGCAGCCCGCTGCCCAGCAAGACGAAGGGCAGCTTGCGCGGCAGGCTTTCGGCATGGTTGGCGACGAATAACTGGGGCAGCAGGAACGACAGGCTGAAGATAGCGGGGATCAAGCCAACGGCGATGGTCGAATCGGTCAATTCGCTGACAAGCAGCGGCATGATGGTCTCCTGCGAGACCAGGCTGATCGCCAGCGCGTAAAACATATTGTCCAGCACATTGACGCTGAAATTCCAGTTGAGGTTCTTCTCGACCAGGCTTTTCGCTGAATCGGTCACATCGGCATCCGAGCGCATCCGCAAGCGCGTTTAGGGTTGGGCCTTCGGGTTGCTCGCCTCATCTAACGCGCCTCATCGGGGAAGCTGTCTGTAGGGCTTGTCCAGTACTAGACGTTGGGCGCGCATTGCCGCCCCCATCCCCGAAGGTCTATGTCTACGTGACCCGCCCCCTTGCAGTAGTGCAGAGTCTACGCGCGCCCCACAAGGAGGGAAGGGGAGTTTTACAGCGTCTTCGCGCAATTTAAGCCCCTCCCTCTTCATGGGGGAGGGGTTTGGGGTGGGGGGTATGCGGGCAATTTGCTTCATGAGTATGCTGATTTGCCACAGTATCGGACAAGCCTCTTAGGGGCGACTTGGTGAGTTGCCCGCGCCCAAGCGCCTTAGGAATTAATGGGCGATACACCGGATCTCCGCTGCAAGTTTCGAATGGTATCCGGATCAACATTATGTTTGAGCCAAGACGGTACTTGCGAGCGGCTGTAATGAAGCATTAGCTTTCTCCTATTTCGCCGATTGGCTGGGGCGGGTGATTACGCGGTTCCTTCACCCAGGCGAGCAGCATCAAGCTGCCGGCGGCGCCACAGGCGATCATCAGGGTGAAGAGCGCGTCAAAGCCGGCGTCAGCCAGCCAGCCGCCGAAGATCGGCGCCAGGAAAACAACCGGCGCCAGCAAAGTATTCGTCAGCCCGATGAAGGTTGGCTGATCTTCCGGCACGGCGAACTCCAGGATGATATTCAGGCGTGATACATGATCGCTGGCCAAACCGACGCCCAGCAAGACGAAGGCTGGAATCAAGCCGACGAGATCATTTGCGCCCAGCGCCAGCAGCGCCGCGATCGCCAGGGCGAATCCGGAGATAGTCAGATTAGCCTTATGCCCTTGTCGATCCGCCAGCCAGCCCAGCAGCAGCTGCATCGCCGCTTGGCTGCCGATCAGGATCGCCGTCAACAAGCCGACATCGGCGCCGCTCAATTCGAAGTTCTCGTTGCCATATACAATGAAAAAGCCGACGCCCATCGTGCTCAAGCGGCTGATGGAATAACTCAGCAAAAAGCGGCGGAAATTATGATTGTCGCGCAATATCGCTGGCAAGCGCCTAAAATAATGGCTGAAGGGAATATGCTCTTTGACAATTGGGCTTTCCGGCTCGCGGTTCAGCGCCAAGCCGATCCAGGAGATGCCCATGAAGACGGCGGCAACGAGGAAGAGCGTGGCGAAGTTCAGCGGGTAGCCCATATCATCTAGCACGCGGCCGACGAAGAAAGCGCCGATGATGCCCATCAAAGTGCCCAAACCTTCGCTAAGGCCGAAAAAGATCCCGCGCCGATTGACTGGCAGCACCTTGCCGATCATGCTGAACCAGGCTGGCGTCGCCACGCCGTTGCCCAGGGCGCCCAGCCCGATCACCAGATAGATGCAGAGCAAGGCGGCGATTGGCGCGCCCTCGGCGAAGAGCAGAATCGCCAAGCCGGCGAAGAGATAAGGCACGCGCTCCAGCAAGCCACCTACAACCATGACAAAGGGCAGCTTGCGTTTCAAGCGCTCGGCGTGATTGGCGGCGAAAAGCTGCGGCAAGTAATAGGCGATGCTGTATATCGCTGGCACTAAGCCGATGGCGATCTTGGAGTCGGTCAGATTGCTGATCAGCAGCGGCGTAATCGTCTCGCGCGAGATGATGCTGAAAGCCAGCGTGATGAAAGTGATATCGATCAGATTGACCGAGAAATTCCAGGGCAGATTTCTTTCGACGGTGGAATCGACTTTTTGCGCCAAGTCAGCCACCCATGCCCTGAATCGCCAGCGAATGCGCCGGCGCCGCCGGCAGATCGGGCAGGCTAATCTTCAAGTCCGAGCCGTCTTGCGCCCAGTCCAGGTCGCCATCCCGTCCCAGCATACGAATGCTGGCATCGGCGGGCGCTTCGAGTCCTTCGATCGTAATCTCGCTCTCAGCTGGACTGCCCAACAGGGTCGCATAGAGCTTGTCGTCAGCGGCGGTGAAGCGGAGGTCTAAGCCCTGCGTCGTCTTGCCCTCGGCGCGCCCCCAAGGGCGGGTGTCGAAGATGGCTTCGCCGTTACGATCGAGCCAGCGACCCAAAGCCCGCAGGCGCTCAGCTTGGTTTTCCGGAATTGTCCCGTCAGCCATTGGACCGACATTCAGTAGCAGATTGCCGTTTTTGCTGACGATATCGACGAACATCTTAATCAGCTCGTCCTCAGCCAGCAACTGCTCGTCACCCTCGTTTCGGTTGTAACCGAAGCTGTGCCCGATGCCGCGGCAGCACTCCCACTTCACTTCCTGAATATCATCAAAGGTGGCGTATTCCGGCGTGATGTAATCAAAGTGGGGACCGCGCGGCACAGTCAGCTTTTCACCCGCTTTCGGCCGCTGATCGCGCGATTGGGTGAAGCGGTCGTTGATGACGCCTTCGGGCACGTTGTTGTAATAATAGGCGAAGAGCGCGCCGAGATCAGCCGCCGCCGGGTAGCCGATATCATTCCACATAATCGAGGGCTGATAGCGGTCGATCAGTTCTTTCCAATGCGCGA
The DNA here is from genome assembly GCA_028875185.1 of Chloroflexota bacterium. Lineage (GTDB taxonomy): Bacteria > Chloroflexota > Anaerolineae > Aggregatilineales > Phototrophicaceae > UBA6055. The sequence goes on from JAPPFH010000129.1 coordinate 20,101, forward strand.
CCGAATACTCGACGAATTCGGGACTCTGCACAATCGTGCCCCAAACATCGGCGACATCCTCGATGCGCGCCTCGTTGAATGCCCAATCCAGCCCGCCGGAATAATAGAGCGCCATGCGCAAGCCCTGATCGCGGACGGCGTCGGTCAGATCGCCGACCACATCGCGCATGGTGTGGTAATTCGGCTTATACGGGCAGGGGATATCGCTGTTCCAAAGCAGAAAGCCGTCGTGGTGCTTAGTGGTCAAGACAACGTAACGCGCGTTCACCTCGCTGAATAGCGCCGCCATCTCGCTGGGATCCCAGCGCCTCAATGCGGAATTGAAGCCGGCGACAAAGTCATCGTAATGGAAGCCGCTGCCGTAATTCCGGTTGTGCCAGGCGCGCGTGGGACCGTCCTCAAATTTGAGTGTGTTCAGATACCACTCGGCGTAAGAATTGTTTTTGAACCAGGCGCTCAGGTCGCCGCTCTGGAAAACTTCGCCGATATCGCCGCCGTGGGGCGCCCAGGCCGGCACCGAGTAAAGCCCCCAGTGGATGAAGATGCCCAGCTTGGCATTATGATACCAGTCAGGGACTTCGTGTGCGCTTACCGATTCCAGGGTTGGTTCGTAATTCATTTCGTTTCCTCTTGCGCTCATGTATCCAATACAAATTTCGTTACAAACTCGATTGACGAATACTGCCATCAGCCAGTGCCAGCCGCAGCGTCTCGCCATCCGCGCCGAGAGACATGCAGTCCACATTCTCGCTTGCTATATCGCTCCAGCTAGCGCCATCATCGCGCGACAGCCATAGGCCGTCATCCACCTGCGCGATGATCGCTCCGTCTTTCGCCAATGCTACGCTGTTTAGCGCGCCGTCCGTTTCCAGCAGCGCTTCCCAACTCAGGCCAGCGTCATTCGAGCGCAGCAATCCATGCGTCTCGCAGCCCGCGTAGAGCGCTCCGCTCTCAGCAAGCGCCAGGCTCAGCACCGTTTCGTCGCCGGCTGGCATGGTCAAATCCCACCATAGAGTTCCGCCATTGTCGCTTCGATAGATGCCGCTGCCCGTGCCGGCGTACGCTATTCCGTCACTGTCGAATTGCGGCGAAAGCGCCAGGGCATAGACGCTGTGGTCAAACAAGCCGTGATTCACCGCAGTCCAGCTCTCACCGCCATCGGTCGAGCGGAATGCGCCATCTTCGAATGCGCCAGCCAGGACGCAGCCGTCTTCGTCAAATGCGGGTGAAAGCGCCAGGCTGGTCACAAGCGGCGCCGGCGCGCGAAAGTGATGCGCCTTCCAGCGTATGCCGCCATCTTCGGAGCGGGCGACCCCGCCATTGATGCCAGCCAGCAGCAATTTGCCAGCCGCCGCAATCGCCAGCGTTGGCAGGTCTTGGTCGGGCAGCCAGGAGCGATAGAGATTGCGCTCATCGCCGCCGGCGCCGATTCGATACAATCCAGTCTGCCTGGCAGCGTAGACGGCATCACCCGCAGCCAGCAGGCAGTTTGTGCGCTCGATCGTGTCAATGGACGTCATTCTATGGATCCGTCATCGTTTCCGGCTCGCGATGCAGCACAAGCACATCAATGGTCAAAGCCAGCGCCGCGCTCGATACGGCGCGCTGCAGCGCTTCGACCTGCACCTGCGCCACATCGAGGATGCCGGCCGCCGCCACATCAACGATCTCGTCACGCATGACGTCAAAGCCGGCTGCCCCGCCATCCAGCGCTATTTGCGCCAGCACTTCGCCCGGGTCATAGCCGGCGTTGGTCAGCAATTGGCGGATGGGCGCTTCGACCGCTGCCGCCATGATCAGCCGGGCGGCGCGGCTTTCCATTTCAGGCTGCGCTTCGGCTTCTTTCAGCAGGTCATCGCGGCAGTGCAGCAGGGCGATCCCGCCGCCGGGAATGACGCCAAGCTGGGTTGCGCGCCGCAATGCTCGCACCGTGCGCTCGGCGGTTTCTTTGCGCTGTCTGATCTCGTCTTCGGCGATGCCGCCGACGTAGACCGTCGCCAGCCCGCCGTTCAAGCGCCCCAGCCGCTCAAGAATTCGCTGCTGGTCGTCGTCTTCTTCGGCGGCTGCGTAGGCTTGGCGCAGGCTGCGCACTTGCGCGCGCAATCGCCGCGGATCGCCCTTGCCGCAGGCGAAGCCGAAATTTTTGTCATCAGCCCAGACCCAGCGCGCTTCACCGAAGTTATCGGCGCGGGCATGCTCCAGCGACTCTCCCGCTTTCTGCAGCAGCGGGCGGGCGCCGGTCAAGAGCGCGATGTCGTCTTGGGCGATGCTCAAGTCAGCCGGATGGTAGGCGTCAATCTTGACAACCACCGTTCGGATTTGCTCCGTCAGGCGCTTGTCCAGCACGACAGACATGCCCGTTTCCGAGATGGACGCGACGACAAGCAGCAGGTTGCTGATGCCGTGGCGCAAGGCCAGGCTCATCAGCGGCACGAGATCGCGCGGTTCTTCGATATCCATGTCGGTGACGATAATCGCGGCGTCATGCATTTCGGCGACCCCGCGTTGGAAGCCGCGCAGCATCTCCTTGGATTGGGCGCCGCCGCGCCAATAGCTGCCCTCGACAAAGTTGTGTTCCATACCGCGGCCATGCCCGGCGCGGATATCAACCTGCCCGTATTGGCCGATACTGTGGATGATCTCGCCGAGTACCTTCGCCATTTCCTCGTCGTAGCAAACGGAGAAAGCCAGCGATTTTAGCTCGGCTTCCCCCCGCAGCGGTCGCGCTGCAGCCAGCAGGCGCGCGCTGATTTGCGGCAGCAATGTCATGAGGCGGGCGCGCAGCCGCATCGGGTCGGCGCCGGCGGCGATAAAGCGCAGCCCCTCTTTGTAGATTCGCTCGTAAAGCACCGCAGTTGTAGCGACGCCATCGCCAACATGCTGATGCGCCTGCCAAAGCACTTGCCGCAGCAGCATGGCGCCGACATCGATCTCCGGCTCGGGCAAGGCGATAATACGCCGGGCGATCACACCGCCATCGTCAAGCGATTCGAATTTCGTCTGATTCTGGGCGATGGAGCGGCGCGGCGTCGGACCCAGCGTCGGCGCGATGGCTTTGACCAGCGTGTTTATTCCGCGCTTCAGCGAAAGCTGCGTCGTTGGCTGATGGATGACTTTCGGTCGTGGCATAAAACGCTGCAATCCTGGTTCGAGACAAAATGCGTGCGTGCCTAAGACGACAGCGGCAAGCTTACCACAGGCGCTCGACGACTGCGATAAGGTCAGGCGATATCACACATAACAACAAGCCTTATCCCTGCGGGTGCAACGTGGTTCCTAACAGGCCTGAGACAATGATGGCGATAAGACTTGGCGCGCTGCGCAGATGATAGACGCCTCGGCTCGCGCGAGCAAGGCAATTTATTGCGGCAAGAATCTGTTTCTGCCGCGGGCGGGGCTATGCAACCAGCGCGATCAGTATGATTCATAAATACGATGTTATTCTAGAATCCGAAACGATTGCTCCGCTGGCGCGGGAGTAATGGTTTTGCTGGGCCCCCACCCCAAACCCCTCCCCGGCGGGTCAGTGTCGGCAGTCTGTGTCTACGCGACCTACGCGACCCCAAAATGAGGGAGGGGCTTACATACTGCCAAAGCGCTTGAAAGACTCCCCTTCCCTCCTTGTGGGGGTGCGCGTAGACACTGCACTACGGCAAGGGGCCGGGGGATGGGGATTTTTGCAGTATCGATAAAATTCACCACTTCCCTGGCGCGCGTCTTTTGACAAACAGTTTATCGTCGATTATCATACGAACAGCGGTTTGATTATTCTGGAATAGGTTCTGATTCAGTTTATACGCTATAGGACCAGTAGCCGTCAAAGGAGGTGACGAAACTCAGATTGTTGAAGTTAGGTCAAGTATTTGTGCAAAGCGTATTTCACGCAGAAAGGAAGCATCATGAACAAGGAAAAGCTCTCTCGCCGTGATTTTCTCAAGTTGACGGCAGCCACCAGCACCGGCGCGGCGCTTGCGGGTCTTGGCCCTCTGAGCAGTATCGCGGCCGCGCAAGACCAGGTCGAGCTGACATTCGGCCGTCACTGGGAAGCGGCTTTCCGCCCGCGCCAAGCCGAGTATGATGAAGGCTTCATGGAGCGGCATCCGGATATCAAGATTGGCATCACTTACAATACCTGGGCTGATCACAACAATGTGGTGCCCGCTTGGGCCGCCGCTGGCACCTTGCCCGATATCATCTACGTGCATGGCAGCCGCGCCACCCCCTGGGCGCATGAGGGCATAATCATCGACATCCACGACATCGTCACCGCCGATGAAGAATTCAACGTAGACGGCATGTGGGAAGAATCGGTGCGTCTGTACCGCGTAGACGGCCGCATTCACGCGCTGCCCTACGACCACGGTCCGATCATCCTTGGCTACAACAAGGATATGTTCGATGCCGCCGGCATGGATTACCCGAGCGAAGATTGGACGATGGAAGATATGGCGGCCGCGGCCATGGAATTGACCGATGCCGATGCCGGCATTTGGGGCTGGGACGGCCGTTTGGATTTGGGCAACGGCGGCGGCGGCTTCTTCACCGGCGCCTGGGGCGGCGTCCATATGAACGAAGACGAATCCGCGATGACGATGGATACGCCCGAAGTTCGCGCGGCGCTCAACCACTGGTACAACCTGACGCACGTCGAAAATGCGGGCGCAAGCGGCACCGAGATGGAAGCATTCCCCAACTCGCAACCCTTCAGAGCCGGCGTAGCGGCGATGGGTCATATCGCCACCTGGAGCACGCCCAGCATGCGCGCGCTGGCGAACTTCGAATGGGATGTCGCGCCGACGCCAATGGGCGCTGATGGTTCGCGTTATACGGGCGCTTTCGGCAGCGGTTACGGCATCACGCCTACCAGCGATAAGCCCGATATCGCTTGGCGCTATATGCGCGAATACCTCTCACTCGAGGGCATGATTTTCATGTGGAGCCTCTCGGGCCGTGGTTCACCGGCGCGTCCGGAGGGCTTGGAAGCCTGGTTGACCTCCGACCCGGCGCCGCCGAGCGGACACTACTTCCTCGAAGCGATGTTCGATTATGCGGTGACCGGTCCTCCCTTCCAGTCGCTGGCGGCTGCTCAGGTCAGCCAGATATTGAGCCGCGAAGCCGACTTGCTGCGTCTGGGCGAGACCTCGGTCGACGAAGCGATCGCCACCATTCAGGAAGAAGGGCAGGCTGCGCTCGACGAAGTCGCCGATATGTAGTTCGGAATCCTAGATTGCACGACCTGAGGGAGATCCTTCGCCGGTCTCCCTCAATTCTGTTGGCATAAAGACGAGCGCCATATAAATGATTCGACGTAAGTCACGCCCCATTTCAGCGAGCGCCAAGCACGAAGAGCGCATCTTTTACTTGTTCATCCTGCCCTGGCTGATTGGTTTAGTCGTATTCAGCGCCGGTCCCGTATTCGGCATGTTAGGATTGAGCTTCACCGATTGGCGCATCTCGCTGGATGATCTGCAATTCATCGGGCTGGACAACTATGCCAAGCTTTTTGACGATCCGATCTTCTGGACATCGGTCGGCAATACCCTGTACATTGTCGTCGGCAGGGTGGTATTTGGCGTGTCATTCGCCTTGCTGCTGGCGGTCCTGTTGAATCAGAAAGTGCCGGGCATCGCCTTCTTCCGCGCCGTTTATTACCTGCCTACAGTGACCGCGGGCGTGGCGGTGGCGCTGGTATGGATCTGGATTTTCAATCCGCGCCTCGGCATCTTGAATTATTCGCTGAAGCAGATTGGCATCCAGGGTCCGCCGTGGATATTCAGCAAGACTTGGGTCAAACCGTCGCTCATCTTAATGAGCATGTTTTCGGTTGGTCCCATCATGATTATTTTGCTGGCTGGCTTGCAGGGCGTGCCGAAAGAATTATACGAATCCGCTGAAATTGATGGCGCGGGCAACTGGGCGAAATTCTTCAATGTTACGCTGCCCATGCTTTCGCCCGTGCTTTTCTTCGTGATTATCATTTCGGTCGTGAGTTCGTTCCAGAATTTCACCGAGATACGCGTAATGACCGAGGGTGGACCGGGCGAATCGAGCAATGTCTTAATCTGGTACTTATGGGAGAACGCCTTCATATTCTTGCAGTTGGGCATCGCCGCCGCCGTCGCCTGGATCATGTTTGTCGTTCTCATGGTGCTGACCGGCGCTCAATTCTGGGTCGGCAGGCGTTGGGTTTACTACGAGGCTGACACGGGATGACGACGCAAAAACGCAACGAAGGCGTCGCCTGGCGCAAATCGATCCACGGACGCCGCGCGATAGGTTATATTCTCACCTTTGCCTTGCTTGTGCCGCTTGGCATCGCCTTCGTCTTGCCATTCATCGTCATGGTGTCGACCGCGCTCAAACCGCTGAATCAAGTTTTTGCTTTTCCGCCGCGGCTCATCCCGGAAACGGTCCAGTGGGAGAACTTCGCTGACGGCTGGTACGGTTACGGCTACGTTAATTTCACCACCTGCACCTGGAATTCGCTGAAGATCACTATCAACAACATTATCGGCAATGTCGTCTCTTGCACCTTAGCCGCCTATGCCTTCGCCCGTCTGAAAGCGCGCGGCAAGAACGTCTTATTCGCGATTGTTTTGGCCACCATGCTCCTGCCCAATGAAGCGCTGGTGGTGCCGCAGTATGTGCTCTTCAATCGTTTTGGCTGGCTGGATACGCATCTGCCGCTGATGGTGCCGCCCTGGTTTGGCTGGCCCTTCTTCATCTTTCTGCTGCGGCAATTCTTCCTGACGATACCGGAAGAGCTGGTCGACGCCGCCAAAATCGACGGCGCCGGGCACGTTCGCATCCTGCTGCAAATATTCATTCCGCTTTCCAAACCAGCGCTGGCGACGCTCGCTATCTTCGCCTTCATTGGCAATTGGAACAACTTCTTCGGTCCGCTGCTCTATCTCCGCACGCCCGATGTGCAGACGCTGCCGGTATGCCTGGTGCAGTACCAAGGCGCTTACGGCAACACGGAGTGGCACTTGATGATGGCAGTGGCGACAATTGCGGTCATTCCTGTGCTGCTCATCTTCATCTTCGGCCAGCGCTACTTTGTCGAAGGCATCGCCACTTCCGGCGTCAAGGGCTAGCGCTCGCTAAAGAGTCGCAGCAGTAACTCCAAGCAAGTAATGAGAACTCAGATTCGTCTATTTTCTACCCCATCCCCCGGCCCCTTCCCCAGCCAGCTAGGGAAGGGGAGCTTGCCTGCCGGATTGTGTCTTGCATGACTGACCTGCCGATATTGACGCGGAGAGCTCGACATTACTCTTACATGAAGTCCGCTGTACGCCTTGCCATATCAATCCTCGCCATCATAATTCTCACCGCCATCGGCAAGCTTGAGCCCTTCGTCGATGTCAGCGAAGCGGCCGGCGTCAGCGCCACGCACAGCGGCGACTGGCAGCTTTTCGACGATGACTTCCTCACCGGCTATCTCGGTATCGGGCAGGCTTGGGGCGATTACGACCGCGATGGCTGGCTTGATCTCTATGTCACCGGGAATCGCGATCCCAGCGTACTCTACCGCAACAATGGCGATGGCAGGTTTTCAGTTTCGGGATTGACGCCGCAAGTCGCGCTGGCCGATGTCGATACCGGCGGCGCTGTCTGGGCGGATTACGACAACGATGGCTGGCTTGATCTCTATGTCCTGAATCATGGCGCCAATACGCTATTCCATAATGATGGCGGGCTTGGATTCACCGATGTAACCGAGCGCGCCGGCGTAGGCGATGCCGGCAAGGGCACGACCGCGACCTGGGGCGATTTCGATGGCGACAGCTTTCTCGATCTCTATGTCGTCAACTGGTCTTGCTTCCCTGAGTGCGGCGACCCAAACATCACGCGCGAACATGACGAAGCGCGCGATACGCTCTACCGCAATCTTGGCGATGGCGCTTTTGAGGACGTCAGCCATCTGCTGGATTACGACCTGCTGCTGGGCGCCGGCTTCAGCGCCAGCTTCACCGATTACGATGACGATGGCGATGCCGATATCTACGTCGTCAACGACCAGTTCAAAAATATGCTGGGCAATATGCTCTGGCGCAACGACGGACCCGGCTGCGGCTATTGGTGCTGGCGCGAAGTCTCGATTGAAGCGGGCGCCCGCACCTTCATCCATGGCATGGGGCTGGCGGTCGGCGATTATGACAACGACCTCGACCTGGACTTCTACTTCTCCGACATGGTCAATGGCATGGTGCTGCTGCAAAACCAGGGCGATGGCAGCTTTGACGATGTGGCGGACGAAGCCGGCGTCGTGGTTGGGCCGAGCAGCGCTGTCGGCTGGGGCACGGTCTTTTTCGATTACAACAATGACAGCTGGCTTGATCTGTTCCTGACAGCGACCGAATTCATCCAATTCGATATCGCTTCGGGGCCCGAGGGCATGATGTTCGAGTATCGTGATTTCATGTTCAAGAATCGGGGCGATGGCACTTTCGCCGATGTGACGCCGGCGGACTGGCTGGTCGATTTGAAGCCGAGCATGGGCTTGGCTTACGCCGATTATGACCGCGATGGCTTTCTCGATTTTGTGCTGGGCAACTGGAATGAAGGCTATGCGCTCTATCGCAACACCGGCGCGGAAGGCGCAGCCAACAACTGGATCAACATCCGACTTATTGGCGGCGGCGAAGTCAACCGCGATGCCATCGGCGCGCGTGTATACATCACGACGAACGACGGGCGGAACCTGCTGCAAGAGGTGAAGTGCGGCTCCAGCCTGGGCGCCGGCAACGACACGGCGCTGCACTTTGGCTTGGGCGCGGCCGGCATCAGCGAGATTCGGATCCGCTGGCCCAATGGCGCGGAGGAGACGCTGCGCGACGTCGCCGTCAATCAGTTCCTTGAAGTGCAATACGGCGGATAAGCTGGCGCTGTTCGCCCCCAGCCCAAACCCCTCCCTGAGGACAGGACAGTTTTGCAGCTGGCAGAATTTCGTCGCAAATTACGTGTTTTCTTGGGCTATTTCGGGCGACTCACCGAGTCGCCCCTACAAGGCTTGATTGGTATTAGCAGATGAGCGTCTCCATAGCTCCAT
>JAPPFH010000058.1 GCA_028875185.1 Chloroflexota bacterium
GGGGGAACAAGATTTAGGGTGGGGGAAACGAGGGATATATCAACACATTCACCACGCCAATGAGCGCATCGCTTTGCGCCAGGTGTGCCGCTGCGATATAGTTGTGAGCTTGAGCAACTACCGGATCTTGCTGGAGGAACAGTCTCTCTATGAACTGGAACGGACATGTCGCCATCGTCACCGGCGCGGCTAGCGGCATTGGCGCCGGCATCGCCGAGTGCTTTGCCGAAGCGGGCGCCGAGGTGGTTGTCGCGGATATCAACGAACGCATGGGCGAGCGCGTCACCGCCGATTTGCAGGCGCGCTATGGCAAAGGGTTATTCGTAAGAACAGACGTCTCCAAAGCCACTGATTGCAAAAGACTCATCGACAAGACCCTGTCCGCCTGTGGTCAGATCGACACGCTAGTCAACAACGCCGGCGTCAACTTCGTCAAGCCGACCCTGGAAATGGACGAAGCCGACTGGGACCGCGTCGTTGATGTCGATCTCAAGGGCACGTTCCTCTGCAGCCGTTACGCGCTAGAGGCGCTGGTCGCGCGTCGCAGCGGGAACATCATCAATATCGCCAGCGTGCACACGGTCGCGACCTTGCCAGCAGCCGCGCCCTACGCCGCTTCCAAAGGCGGCGTCGATATGATGACGCGATCCATGGCAATCGAGTTCGCGCCCTACGGCATCCGCGTTAACGCCGTCAGCCCGGGCTTGACAGACACGCAAATCTGGAACGATATTCAGGATGCTGCCGAAGACGCCGAGCAGGCGCGGCGGCACTGGATGGACAATATCCCGCTGGGTCGCGTGCAAACGCCGCGCGAGGTGGGCGATGTCGCGCTCTTCCTGGCGAGCGAACAATCCGCGTATGTGACCGGCGCGAACATCTTCACCGATGGCGGCATGACCATTCAACTGACTAACCGCGAACGTTTCGCCAGCAAATCTTTGGACGGGGTGGCGCCGAAAGACTGAAGATTCTATTGAGTTCGTTTTATGATAGCGACAAGATCACTGTCCGCGGCCTATGAATTGAAAACAACCCAGGAGGTGCAGCCAATAGAAGAACGCGTTATCTTTTGTTCGCAGTAAAACATCGACTTTAGGAAAGGCAACACAATGTCTAAGAAACTGTCACTACTTCTCATCTTCGCGCTTCTCTTCGCAGCCTTTGGAACGGTGCTGGCGCAGGATAGCGATATCTCTGGTGAAATCGTTGTCCATTTGCAGGTCTATTACCGGCCCGAGCAGCATCCGGCGCATTCGGCAATCGCCGAGCAAGTCGCGCAGGAATACATGGAAATGCATCCCAACGCGACCATTGAGCTCCTGCCCGATATTCCCGGTGGCACCGATTACGTCACCTGGCTGTCCGCGCGCATGGCTGCTGATGAAGCGCCAGATATCGTTTGGGATCAGTGGTTCAATCGCAGTCTCAAGATGGATACTTGGTGGACGGCGCTGGACGACTACTTTGAGATGCCAAACCCCTACATCGCCGAGGGCATCCCGGGCCACGAACGTTGGGCTGATTCATTCGCGCCAAACGCGATGAATACGACGCGCGCGCCCGATGGGCATTGGTATCAGACGGCGCTGGACTGGGTGGAGACCGCCATGTTCTACAACGTCGCCATGTTCGAAGAAGCTGGCGTGGAACCGGATTGGGCCAATTGGGGCGAGTTCATCGCCGATATGCACACCATCCAGGATACGCTCGGCGTGGAAGCCTTCGGTTCTTTCATGCCTGGCACCGGCTGGAGCACCTGGTATTGGGCTGATAGCTTGTGGCTCAGCGTTGTCTGGGCGGACCTGCATAGTGAAATCTATATGGACAAATACTCCGAGATGCAGCCGGACTTGGACTGGCGCGCGTTGAACGCCGAAGAGGTCGCCAAGGCGGTTCATGACGGCGTGATAAACGCCCAGGACCCGCGTATGGACGAATACTTGCGCATCTCCAAAGAGTTCGTCGAGATTCTGCCGATTGACTACATTGGCATCACCAGCTTGGGCGACGTCATGCGCATGTGGCTCGGCGAGCAGCTGGCCGTTTATTGGGGCGGGTCTTGGGATAACAAGGAAATCACCGATTCGGCTTCCTTCGAATGGGGCTTGACCTATCTGCCGCCTTTCACGGAAGAAGACTTTGAAGGGGCGCCCGGGACCATCTACCGGGTTGGCGGACCCAGCTCGGCCGGGCAATATGGCATACCGGTGGCGACTGCGGAAAGCGACAACTTAGCACTCGCCGTCGATTACCTGATGTGGATGTCTGCCCCACAGAACTTTGGTCCCCTGGCGAACGAGTTCGGCGGCTTCATCCCGATGGTGGCTGGCACCGAAATTGGGCCCGTGCTCGCCAATTTCCAGACTGTGGCTGCCTTGCAGGACCGCCTGTTCCTCGATCCGAGCGGGCGGCTGACCGTTGAGCACGGCGACAACTGGACGCAGATCATGCAGGGCTTCTTCCTGGGCGCGACCAACGAAGAAGAGACCAAAGCGCTGCTGCAGGAAGCCTGGGAGAGCGGCGCCGCCGCCCTTTGCGAACAGGTCGGCTACGACTGGTGTCCCTAGTTGGTATTGAAGAGGCAGGATGCGCCTAAGCGCATCGCGCGCTTCAGTCGGGGTCGGGCGATCCGACCCTGACTGATTCCGCGGAGGTCAACCCCTTGACGCAGCAGACGACGCCAAGCACCGGCGCCAAGTCCGAATCAAGCCGCTGGCAGCTTAGCAGCGGCTTCGTGCCGATTTATATACCCATCCTGTTCTTGATTCCCGCGCTGCTTTTGCTGCTCTCGTTCCGCTACATTCCTGCTGTTTCGGCGATATTTCACTCCTTCACCTATTGGAATATCCCCGAACCCGGCGAGTTCATTGGCTTGGAGAATTACCAGGCGCTCTTTGACGATCCGATCTTCATAAAATCTTTGGGCAATATCTTGAAGTACATGATCGGGCGCACCGCGCTGGTGCTGGTCATGGCTTTTGTGGGCGCGGAACTGGTCTACAACCTGACCAGCGATCGCTGGCGCAATATCTGGCGGATGGTCTTCACGATACCGATGGTGATACCGTTTACGGTCAATCTGCTGGTCTGGCAGCAGGTCTACGCGGGCCGCCAGGGCATGCTGAATGAATTCTTGACCGGTATCGGCGCCATGGCGCGGCCCTACCCCTGGCTCGGGCGTCCTGATTCCGCCCTGCCTGCGCTAATCTTCATCGGCTTCCCGGCCGTGACCGGCTTCGGCTTCTTGATTATCCTGGCCGCGCTTCAAAACTTATCGAGCGAAGTAAATGATGCCGCGCTGATCGACGGCTGTAGCCGTCTGCGCCGCGTCTTCGCCATCGACCTGCCCGCCATTCGCGGTCCGCTGGCTCTGATTCTGATTCTGAGTCTCAACCAGGGCATGCAGGAATTCGCGCCCATGCTGGTGATGACACAGGGCGGCCCCATTAACACCACGATGTCTCCAGCCTACTATCTTTATATTCAGGGCTTCACTTATGGCAAGCATGGGTACGCGTCGGCCATCGGCGCCGTGCTAATGCTCATGACGCTGGCGCTGAGCATATTTATCCTGAGAATGCGCTATCGGAGGGCGTACGATGTCGAAGTCTAGCGCCTGGCGGCGCGATTGGCCCTTGATGCTCGCGTTGCTGATTTTGGCCATCATCACCTACGTGCCCTTCGTCTTCACGGTCATCAACTCTTTCAAGATCAATGCGCAGTTCTTCCAGGAATTCTGGCTGCCGACCACCCCCTTGCATCCGGAAAACTACGCGCGCGCCTGGCCGGCGATGGGCCGGGCGATCTTGAACAGCTTCAGCTACTCCATCCCCACGCTGATATTGACGCTCGTCATCTCTGGACTCGCCGGTTACGCCTTCGCCCGCTATCGCTTTCCCGGCCGAAATTCGCTATTCATTTCCATACTCGCGCTCATCATGATTCCGGGCATCTTGCTTGTCATCCCCATGTTCAGCGTCATTATCGCCCTGGATTGGGACGATACCCTGCAAGGCGTCGTGCTGCCCTGGGTATCAGTTGAAATTGTCTTTGGCACTTTTTTGATGCGCACCTTCTTCGAGACGCTTCCACGAGAGTATTTTGAGGCGGCGCGGCTGGATGGCGCCAACGAATTCTCGCTCCTGATTCGTATCGCCGTGCCGCTGGCCATACCGGCGTTCAGCACACTGGCGATATTGAATTTGCTTTTCAGTTGGAACGACATCATCTGGCCGCTGGTGGCCATCTTTGATAGTGAACGATTACCGGTCTCTATTGGCGTGCTGTCTTTTGCCGGCGCATGGAGCACCGATTACGGTGTCACTTTTGCCAGCTATGTCATCGCGTCCTTGCCGCTCATCATCATCTTCGCCTTCACATCCAGACGCTTCATGGACGGATTGTCGGGTGGATTGAGCATTTGAGCCGCCCAAGCGCCCCAGTCGCTGCAACAAAAGGAGAATCAAAATGCCCGTTTTCCCTTTTAACGCTGACCGGCCCAGAAACCAGTGGGCGGAGATTGAAGCCTGCGGTTTCCCCGATCCGGTACCCGGTTGCGTCTATATGGGGCACAGGCTGGATGGCGGCATCCCACTCGGCGGTCTCGGCACCGGATACTTCACGCTAGAAGGTTCCGGGCTGGTCGGCCATTGCTCGATCTTCAACGATATCGTGCCGCCGCGAGCCGACTTCAGTGAATGGCTGACGGTCAAGATAGCCGGCGCGGAGAGCTTGCCACTGTCAACCGCGGACATCGCCTATTGGGGGCATCATCCCGTCGCCGATATGGTCTGCCGTTTCGAAGCGAAAAACCTGGAGCTTGGCATACGCGCCTTCGCCCCTTTGATCCTCGGCGACAGCGCCGATAGCAATATCCCGGCGGCTCTATTCGAAATTGAGATTCGCAACAGCCGCGCTGAAGCGGTCGATCTTGAGTTAATTATCGAACTGCCGAATGCGCCGACCGGCTCGACCTGCGATATCGCGCTGGCGGGCGAGAACATCAGCGTCGCCAACGATGACGGCCAGCTCACCGGGCGAATCGCGCGCAAGATTGAAGCCAACGGATCTTGCCGCGTTCGCTTCGTTTTCGCTTGGCATGCGCCCTATTGGCGCGACAGCGGCCGCGAACCCCATGTCAATCAATACTCCGCGCGCTACGAGGATGCAGCCGCCGTCGCCGACGATGCGCTGGGACGATTCGACTCCCTGTTGGCCCGCGTCTTAGCTTGGCAGAATGCCATCTATTCGACCGATCTGCCAGCATGGCTGCGCGACGCGCTGGTGCAGGGACTGTACAGCCTATCCAAGAATACCGTCTGGATCGCCAAAACGCGGAAGGACGAGTGGTGGGATGATACCGGCTGGTTCACGCATAACGAAAGCCACACCGGCTGCCCGATCACCGAGACAATGGTCTGCCGCATGCACGGGCACATGCCCGCCCTGTTCTTCTACCCTGAACTGGAGCGGACCGCGCTAGAGGCATTTAGGCACTTCCAGATACTCGACGGCGAGATTCCCTTCTCCTATGGCATGGATTCGTCCATGCGCGACCCGCGCTATCATTGCCAGCATCCGCTGAACTCGGGCCAATACGCCCAGATGATTTATCGACTTTACCTGCGCACAGGTGATCGTAACTTGCTGGCGCGCTTTTACGACTCCGCCAAGCGCGCGATTCGCTACCAGCATTCGCTGGACGACGATGGCGATGGCTTGATTAATGACCAGGCGCATGTGCAGCCGACGGAACTCTGGCCCGCCAACCAATTCTATGACATCTGGCCCTGGTGGGGCACGTCAGCTTATGTGGCCGGCACCTGGCTGGCGACGCTGTCTTGTGGCGAAGCGATGGCGAAGGCGATGAACGACAGCGATTTCGCTGCTGAATGCGCCGATTGGCTGGCGCGCGGAAAAAAAGCTTACCAGGACAAGCTCTGGAACGGCGAGTACTACCGCCTGTGGCACGATCCGGAAAACACCAGCGGCGAGGGACCGGACTGTGATGTCTCTTTGGGCAATCAACTGATGGCGCAGTGGTGTATCAAGATAACCGGCGTACCCGACATACTGCCGGGCGATCAAGTCCAGTCCGCCTTGGGCGCTGTAGAGCGTCTTAATATGGGCGCGACCGAACACGGTCTGGTGAATGGCGTCAATCCCGATGGCTCCCGTTACATCTCGAAACCGGATTCGGATGCCGACCAGGTTGTCGAAATCCTGCCCAACAACGATCATGCGACTCAGGTCTTCGTCGGCGAGAACCTCTGCGCTGCGATGAACTTCATCTATCATGGCCAGCGAGAAACCGGGCTGGAGATTGCCCGGCGGATCTATGAGGCGGTCGCGCTGACATCTCGCACTCCTTGGAATCAGCACTGTCTGATCGACGCGGATACCGGGTTGCCAGTCTGGGGCGAAGATTATTACTCAAATATGGTGATCTGGGCTCTGCCGATGGCCTGCTCCAACCAGAACATCGCTGAGTTTGCGCAGAGCGAGCTCGTTCGCGAGATCACTTCAGCGTGAAGCCTCGGTTTCTATACTTGCACCGTCTGCTTCGCAAAGGGGCTTTTCTGAAGCATGCAGCAGTTCTAATTCGACGACTGCCGCTTGACGCTGGTTGCCTTGTTCGTTCCACGGCCAACACGCTCGTGCCCGCATATCCATAATTCACCACTCCCTTGAGCGCTTCCGCAGCCCGCGACCCTCCTCGGTCCGCAAATCTACCGCACCTTGTTCGAGACGATGCCGCAGGAGCTCCTCGAGGCGGCGCGGCTGACGGCTTGACCATCTAATCGCATGTCGTGTCGGCCGGACGCGGTTGTTGTTTGTTTCATAAAAAGGTATAGTTACGTTGCGCCCAATAGTTTTTACGGGACATCAGAAAGATAGATTGAAAAGGACAATCGCATGAAGAGGTTTATTGTATTAATGCTCGTGGTTTTGCTCGTGCTGCCATCCCTGACCTTGGCGCAGGATGACGACCGTATCACGATCCGCTTCTGGCACATTTGGGGCAATGTCACCTGGTTGCCCGATGTGGTGGAACCGGCCTTTGAAGCCGCCTTCCCGCAGTACGATCTGGAACTGCGTGTTTTGGATGGCTACCGCAACGCCTATGACCTCTACACCTTGGCGCAGGAACAGGGCGATCCGCCCGAGCTTCTGCAGGGGACCTCAAGCAACACGCAGGCGCCCCGTGATTCCGGTTTCTTCAAGCCGCTCCACGAAGCCATTGCCGGCCGGACCGAAATCAATGGCATACCGGTGCGGCTCGACGAGATTGTCGGCCCCGCTGCGATCTTCTATCAGTTGGATGGCGAATACTACGAATTGCCGTGGAATGCCTCGACGCCGATCGTCTTTGGCAACATGGATCTGCTCGTGGAAGCCGGCGTGGCCGACGATGTCAACGATTTCTCTGCCATACCCTCGACCTGGGCGGAAGTTCATGAAGTCTGCGCGATCATCGTTGAAAAGTTTGATGATGTGGATTGCATCAATTTCGGCGCCGGCGGCTGGTACTTTGAAAACGCCCTGGCGATGCAGGGCGCCTTCATGGCGAACAACGAGAACGGTCGCGGCGGCGACTGCGTCACCGAGGTGTTGTTTAACAGCCAGGAAGCGGTAGATTACCTGGCTTGGCACAAGAGCCTCGAGGAGGCCGGCTATTGGGTCGATTACGGCCGGGCCGAATACAATATCACCTGGGCCGACAGCAAATTGGCATTGCATATGACATCCAGCGCCGCCGCCCGCGGACGCGTGGAAATCGGTGAAGGAAACGGCTTCACCGTGGGCGCGGATCGCATGCCATACAATCAGGATGTCGACTACGTCGGCAATACGGTCGGCGGTGGGATGATCCTCTTGACGGAGGGCCTCGAGCCGGAAGTTGAGGAAGGCGCCTTGACTTTCCTCATGTATCTGCTGGAACCGGAGAACATCGCCAACTGGCACAAGTCTACCGGTTACATTCCTGTTACGGAGTCCGGCTTCGACTACCTGGAAGCGGAAGGCTGGTTCGACGAAAATCCGACCTTTGCTTTTGCTGTTGCCACTAACCAATTGACGAATTCCGCCCGCGCCCCGCAGACCGCCGGCGCGATCTTCGGCAGCTTCGCGCAGGTCTACCAGATGTATCGCGAAGTCTTTCAAAATATCCTCCGTAACGATGCCGATATCCAGGGGTCGCTCGATCGCTTGAAGGCGGAGGCCGACCTGCTAATCGAAGAATACAACTTGCTGGTGCCTTGCGAAGAAATGTAGACAAGGCAGCGCTTTAGCGGATGGGGCGCTCGCCCCATCCCCCACCTCATCCTGTTATGCCGCCCTCGCGCATGGCCGTTGGTCATGCGGTAATCTTTGCGAACGCGACCTGCGACCTTATGCTATAAGAGCGAATTGGCTTAGCCGCTCCCGGGAGTAGCCAAGACCGTGCCCTCCGTCCTTTTCACAATTCTCGCGTCTGCGCTGGGCGCGCTCCTTGTCGGCGCGATTCTGAATCGCCGCGGGAGAGGAGTATGGGGCGCTATGGCGCTGGGCGCTGTTGCCGGGCTACTCGGCAGCCTGGCGACCATGATCCCTCTGCAGTACTGCGTCCTCGATCCCGAAAACCACATGTTTTTCAAGCTCAGCATTCTGGGTGGGACGATCACGGTCAACGCCGTCGCGATCCTCGGCATCCTGCTGGTCGTCGTTGTCGCCTGGGCTATTGCGCTGGCGCTTGACAGACTGCGTCATCATTGGTTGGCGCGGGGCGGCGCGGTATGGAAGGCGGACACGGCGCCGGGCACCTTCATCGGCTACGATTTCTCTCCCTGGATTTTCCTGGCGCCGACCCTCGTCGGGCTCGCAGTCTTCACCTATTATCCGGCGGCGCAAAACTTCTTCCTGGGCACACAGTTGGCGCGGCGCGGGGTGGAGAAAACAGCTTTCAATTGTCTGGACAACTTCGCCAGTCTGATCACCAGCCGCTTGCAAGACGCCCACTATTACATCCTGAGCGATGGCTTCGTCTGGCATGCCGAAAACGCGCGTTATCTGGCGGTTTTCGGCAACAGCGTATTCTTCACCCTGTTTATCGTGCTTGTTGCCAACGTACTGGGTCTCTCTATCGCCTTGCTGGCGTCACAGAAGATTCGGGGCGCGTCGGTTTATCGCACTCTGATGATCTGGCCGTACGCCATCTCCGGCGTCGTGGTCGGCATCGTTTTCGCAATCTTGCTGGGCGGTGGCGGGTCGGGATTCATTAATCAAGTTCTGCGACTCTTTGGAGTAGAACCCGTGCCGTTTCTGTCCGACGCCTGGTGGGCGCGGGTCTCGGTCGGGATGGCGGCGGCCTGGAACAAACTCGGATTCAACGTCTTGATATACATCGCGGCGCTGCAGGCTGTGCCGGCGGAACTGATGGAGGCCGCTTCGATTGATGGCGCCAATGCCTGGAAGCGCTTCCTTAATGTGACCATACCGATGATTTCTCCCTACATCTTCTTCGTCGTGTTTCTTAATCTGAATTACAGCTTCTTCGATCTGTATGCTGTTATTGACAACCTCACCGAGGGCGGACCGGTGAACGCGACGACAAACCTGGTTGTCGATGTCATTCGCGTCGGCGTCGAGAGCCGCGATATAGGGAAAGCGGCGGCGCAGTCTATCGTCTTGTTCATGGTGGTGGTCGGCCTCACCTACGTGCAGTTCCGCGTCATGGGTCGGCGCGTCACCTACGGGGCTGACTAAGATGACTGCCCTAACTCGCCGACGCGCGCATGATCAGCCGCCGCCACTGTTTCGCCTTCTCCGCGAGCAAGTCTCCGCCAAGCGCTGGTATGTCCACATCCTTCTATGGATCGCCGTGATATTTATGGGCTTTCCCCTGTTTTACGCCGCTTTGGTCAGCACACAAAACAACGCCCAGATGTTCAGGTTGCAGATGATTCCGGGCGACTCTTTCGGCTTCAATTTGCAGACGGTGCTTGATCGCAACATCGCGCGCCTGATGTTCAATACCTTTGCCGTGGCGAGCATGGTCACCCTGGGCAAAGTCGTCTTGTCGATCTTCAGTGGCATGGCGCTTGTCTATTTCCGCTTCCCCGCCAAGTCGCTTGTATTTGGTTTCATCCTCGCCGCGCTGATGGTGCCGGGCGAGGTGACGATCATCGCTCTGTTCCGCTTGGTCGCGCTGGAGTTGGGCTGGGGCAACACCTGGACCGCCCTGATTGTGCCGGCTGTGGCCAGCCCTACCGGCGTATTCCTCTTTCGGCAGCATTTCGCCAGCGTCACGCCCGAACTATCCGAAGCGGCGCAGCTGGATGGCGCGGGTCCGCTGCAATTCTTGCTGCGCGTCCTCTTGCCGCTCAGCCGCAACACGGTAACTGCGCTGGTTGTCATCATGTTTATCGGCGCCTGGAACAGCTATTTGTGGCCCCTCCTGATCGTCACCAATCCGGATTTACAGGTGATTCAGGTGGGGCTGAGCACGCTGGACGATGGCGTGGAAATCGGACGTACCTGGGGGCCGATTATGCTGGGCGCCGTTATCGCGAGTATCCCGCCGATTGCGATCTTCGTCTTGATGCAGAAGCAGTTCCTGCAGGGCTTTGCCCTAACGCGGCACAAATAAGCAGACGCCAGTCAGCGATTGAAGTTTTGCCACCGAGCACACCGAGTTCTATTGAAGTCATCGAGGAGCATTCTACGCCTGTGAAAATCACATCGACCCAGCAGCATTGTAGGGGCGAGCCTTGGCTCGCCCACACCCGCTATGGTTTTCTCCATACTGTTTCGCACGACAAACTTGGAATCACTTAGGAAGGCATGTCTATGCTGCGAATCGTGACACAAAATATTTGGAACAAGAACGACCATTGGCAAGAGCGCGCCGATGCGATCGGGCGTAACATGGACGAGTTGGAAGTCGATATTGTCTGTATCCAGGAGTCGACGCCTGACCACTTCGAGTATCTCGAGTCGCACAGCTTCAGGCGCTTTCCGCATGCCCATTATGCGCCGAGCGATGACGGTTCAGCAACGCCCTACCCGCAGGGACTGGCGATGTTTTCAGGTCTGCCCGCGCTGGACGCGGGCAAGGTCGATATCGAGCGGGAGCGCGAGATGCGCAATCCCTGGATGCGCATTTTGCAGTATGTGACGCTGGAAACGCCGTCCGGTCTTTCCCTTACCGTTTTCAATACGCACCTGTTTATAAGCGTCCAACAGAAGGAAAGCGGCATCAAGTCTTGCGCGGACTTCATGCGGCGCGCGCAGTATGACGGCAACCAGCATATTCTGGCCGGGGACTTCAACATCAATCTCGATACGCAGCCAGAATACTTGGCGCCGCTGGCGGAACATCGCTATGCTGATCTGTGGACGGTAATAGACGGAAGCGAGACCGGATACACCGCTCCCTTTGACCTTGACCAGCCACTGGCCGAACGCATCGACGGGTTTTTCACTCAGCGCGATCATCTTGACCGGGTGGTTAGTGTGTCACTCGTAAACTCGGAGCCGGTCAATGATGGCAGCCTGCTGCTTTCCGATCACATTGGCGTGATGGCGACATTGGATCTCGACTAGATTACAGCTCCCGGAATCCGGCGCCGATGATGGCGTTGACGCTGATCATAGCCGCCCTCGCCGGTTGAAATTTACGAGGCATGGGCGCGCACATCGCACATCGCGAAGGCGTTGGCAAGCGTTGTCAAGTGGTCACAGCAGCCAGCATCAATCCTGAAACTTGCATACATCATACAGCGCGATATACTCTCATTGAAGGAAGTTTACGAATACGCAGAGTATTAGGAGAAAACGACTTATGTATTCACAATCCAGGATTCGCTCCATATTGGTAGTGATCGTTCTTGCAGCGCTTGTGCTGGCGCTGACGGCGACCGTCGGCGCGCAGGACACGCGGGGCGTATTGCGGCATTCGAAAGCCGGCGCTACGGCCGCCAATAACATCGATCCGCATGGCCCGAATTCCGAAGGGCTGACCATGCAGTATGTCTTCAGTCAGCTGACACGCCTGGATACGGGCGCGACCTATGTCGTTCCCGATTTGGCCGAGTCTTGGGAATCGGATGACACGGGCCAGGTGTGGACTCTCCATCTCCGGCAGGGGGTAACGTTTCATGACGGGTCGGATTTCACTGCGGCCGACGCGCTTTACAGCATTCGGCGCCTCTTGGACCCGGATACGGGCTCGCCGGTCAGGGACAAATTCTCGATCATCGACGAGGCGAATCTGTCGGCGCCGGACGACTACACCATCGTGATACCGCTGCATTCGGTCAATGTTGAATTCCCCACCATGTTGGCGGACCGGCGTATGGCGATGATCCCCGAAGGCAGTGGCGACACCATTGCGCAGACCGGCATCGGCACTGACGCCTTCCGCCTAGTGTCGATGGATCCGGTTGGGGTAACGGTGCTGGAGGCCTTCGACGATTACTGGGATGGACCGCCAGGTCTGGCCAGGATCGAACTCTACCACATCGGTGACGCAGCTGGCGTTGCGCAGGCGCTGCTCACCGACCAGCTCGATTACGTGGGTATCGGCTCGATCCGCCCTGAGAATTTCCCCCTGTTTGAGGGCAACGATGATTTCACCTTCCTTGTTCAAGCCTCGGGCGGTCAGACAAACCTGGTGATGGACACGACAGTGGCGCCCTTTGATGACATCCGCGTGCGCCAGGCTTTCAAACTGGTCCTGGATCGCCAGGAAATTCTTGAAGTGGTATATGCCGGACAAGGCGACATCGCCTGCGACAATTCCGTTTGGAAAAACGACCCCTATTATCTCGAGCAGGATTGCCCGCGGGACGTCGAGCGGGCGGTGGAACTGCTGGCTGAAGCGGGCTACCCGGACGGCTTGGATGTCGAGCTGTTTGTGGCGGATGTCTATCCTTCGTACGTTCCGCTGGCTGTCGCCTTCAAGGAACAGGCGGCCGAAGCCGGCATCCGCGTCGAGATCAACCAGGTGCCTAACGATACCTACTACTCCGACTATTGGAAGAAGGTGCCATTCTACGTTACCTGGTGGGGCCAGCGCATGGCGGGACCCGGGATGAAAGAGCTCTTTAGCTGCGACTCGCCCAACAACTACCCCGGCTGGTGCAACGAGGAATTTGACCAACTGCTGGCGGACGCGAGCGCCGAGCTTGACTTTGACAAGCGGAAGGAACTCTACGGGCAGGCTCAGATACTGGCAAGTGAAGGCGCAGGCTGGTTGAACCCGGTCTTCTTCACCGCCGTTGACCTGTTCAATTCCCGCGTCAAGGGCGTGACCAGAATGTTCACCGCCTACATCCATCTCTTCTATATCGAGGAGGACTAGAAACGTTATCGGGCGAGCCACCGTCTCGCCCTTACAAGGTTTCACATTAGTTTTTGGCTGTAGGGGTCAGACGGTGGCTGACCCGTCGCCATAGCGCTCAAAGTTTGCAATCCCCCCCCCCCGCGCGATATACTCACATTCGGAAGATATTTCCAAATAAAGTATAGAGAGGAAAAAGACACATGTACCCAAAATCCAGGATTCGCTCCATATTGGCAGTGATAATTCTTGCAGCGCTAGTGCTGGCGCTCGCGGCGACCGTCGGCGCCCAGGAGGACACCCGCGGCGTATTGCGGCATTTGAAGGCCGGCACGACGCCCGCCAGCAACCTCGATCCTCATGGACCGAATGCGGAAGGACTCGTCCTGCAGTATGTCTGGAATCAGCTGACTCGCTTGGACACGGGCGCGACCTACGTCGTCCCCGACTTGGCCGCATCATGGGAATCGGACGAAACGGGCCAGGTATGGACCTTCCATCTCGAACAGGGTGTGAAGTTTCATGACGGGTCGGATTTTACTTCGGCCGACGCCCTGTACAGCATTCGGCGTGTCTTGGATCCGGCCACGGGCTCGCCTGTCAGGGACAAGTACCTGATCATCGACGAGGAGAATATGACGGCGCCGGACGACTATACCATCGTGATACCGCTGCATGAGGTTGACGTTGAATTCCCCACCAGAGTGTCTGAAAAGCGCCTGGTAATGATCCCCGAAGGCAGTGGCGACACCATTGCCGAAACCGGCATCGGCACGGACGCCTTCTATGTCGTGGAGCAGAATCCGGTAGGGCTGACGGTGTTGGCGGCATTTGACGATTATTGGGAGGGGCCGCCGGGTTTGGCCGGCATTGAGCTCTACCACGTCGGCGACTCAGCCGGCATTGCTCAGGCGCTGCTCACGGACCAACTTGATTACGTGGGAATCGGTCAGATTAAGGCTGAGAATTTCCCCCTATTCGAGGGCAACGATGATTTCACCTTCCTGATTCAAGACTCTGGCGGTTTTACCCAGATTGCGATGGACGTCACGCAGCCGCCCTTCGATGACCTTCGCGTGGTTCAGGCATTCAAGCTGGCTCAGGATCGCCAGGAGACGCTTGAAGTGGTATATGCCGGACAAGGCGACATCGCCTGTGATACTTCCGTCTGGAAGAAGGACCCGTATTTTCTTGAGCAGGATTGCGCGCGGGATGTCGAGAGAGCCAAGGAACTGCTGGCTGAAGCCGGTTACCCCGACGGCATCGATGTCGTGCTGACGGTCGGCGATGTCTATCCCACGCTGGTCCCGCTGGCTGTCGCCTACAAGGAACAAGCCGCCGACGCCGGCATCCGGATTGAGATCAACCAGGTGCCTGCCGACACCTACTACCCCGATCATTTTGGCAAGAACGCTTTCTACCTTGATTGGTGGGGCCAGCGCCAAGCGTCTTCCGGGATGAAAGAGCTCTTCGGCTGTGGATCGGGCAACAACATGTCCAAATGGTGCAGCGAGGAATTCGAACAGTTGCTGCTCGACGCGGGCGCCGAGCTCGACTTCGACAAGCGCAAGGAGCTTCTGGGGCAGGCTCAGGTATTGGTCGCTCAAGAGAGCGGCACGATGAACCCGGTCTTCTTCACCGCCGTTGACATTTTCAATTCCCGCGTCAAGGGCGTGACCAGAAACTTCACCGAGTACATCCATCTCTTCTATATCGAGGAGGACTAGATCCAGCGCTTGCTGGGCTAGCCTCCATTTCGCATGCCCCTCTCCCCCAAGCGCGCAAGCGGGGGCGGGGGCAAGTCTGTCGCCCACAATCACCTTAAAGCCCAACGTGTTTACGGGCGAGCCGGCGGCTCGCCCTTACAACATTCAGTTAAGATAATGACCCGATGCTAAAGCTCATTGTCCAGCGCCTGATTTTCTCCGTCATAACGCTGACAATCGTCGCCGTTGTCGTCTTTGCGATGACCGACCTTTTGCCCGGCGACTGGGCGACAGCCTACTTTGGCAAGTGGGCGACGCCAGAAGGTTTGGCCGCCATGCGCGAAGAGTATGGCCTCAATCGTCCGGCGACTGAGCGCTTTGCCGAATGGGTCGGCAATGCCCTGCGCGGTGAATTTGGCGACTCGCTGACGCGCAAGAAACCAGTTGTCGAGTTAATCAGCTTTCGCCTGCGCAATTCCTTGCTCTTGGGTGGGCTGGCTTCACTGGTCACCATACCCTTGGCGACCCTGTTGGGCATCACCGCTGGCTTAAGGCGCGACCGCGCGCCGGATACAATTATCTCGACCGGGTCGATCGTGGGGATGAGCACGCCGGAATTCGTAATCGGCACCCTGCTCATCTGGGCTCTCAGCGTTGGCTTGGGGCTCTTTCCCTCGATGACCCTGGGCAACCCGGACGCGCCGATCGCGGATTTGCTGCCCAATGTGGTGATGCCGACCATCACCCTGACGCTCGCCTCGACCGCGTATCTCCTGCGCATGGTTCGCACGATTACGATCAACGTACTGACCAGCGAGTATGTCGAAATGGCCACCTTGAAAGGGCTCCCGCGCGCGCGCGTCGTATTCCGTCACGCGCTGCCGAATATTCTATTGCCGACGATCAACATCATGGCGCTAATGCTCAGCGGCCTGCTGGGCGGAACCTTCGTTGTCGAGGTCGTCTTCAATTATCCAGGCTTGGGTCGGGCGCTGGTCGACGCGGTCAGTTTCCGCGACGTGCCGATGATACAAGCCATCGCCTTGCTGTGGGCGGTTATGTATGTCTTCTTCAACCTGGGCGCGGACCTGGTGACCACATTTCTGGATCCCCGTTTGCGCAGCCTGCGCGGCTAGTCATTTATTGAGCGTATGGAACAGGGCCAATTGCGAGCGGCAAAGGGAGTGAAACGTGCAATTCAAAGGAATAGGTTGCTCTGTCTCGCTGGGATCATCTCCGGAAGAGTTGGCGGGAAACTTACAAGCTCTTATTGATTGCGGTTATGACTATGTTGAAGTGTTGCCCGATCTCTGGCGAATGTGGGTTGGCGGAACCACTGATCAGCGCCGCCTGAAGCAATTGGTCGCCGTGCTGGACAAATTCCGCGACCGACTCGGCTACACCTTGCATCTCCCCCTTGAGACGAACTTGTTTGACGTTGCCGATCTTGAGTATCAGCAAGCGCTGTTGGAAGCGGGCTTTGAGGTGGGAAAAGCCATCGGCGCGACAGCGCTGGCTTATCACGCCGGCTATCGCCTCGCCCTGCCGGCGGGAACTTCAAAGCCGATGCAGGAGCTGATGGCGCGCGAACGCGACATCCTGTTAAGTTACGCCGACGAGGTCGCCGGCTGGGGCGGCAACATCAGCATTGAATCACATGGCTGGTATCAATATACCAGTTACACGTCTTTCCCTGATATGCTTGCGAAGTTCGTTGAAGATATTGACCATCCCGGGATTGGTCTGTGTATCGACTTTGGGCATACCTTCCTGTCATCGCAATGGCATGGTTTTGACTACATCGAGGGTATCGCGCGCATGGCGCCGCTGACTACACATTTTCATGTTCAAGATAATATGGGGATCCCGGCTTACGCGGGCCGCACGAGTTTCGCCTTGGGTCGAGGGGATTTGCACTTGGCGCCGGGCGATGGTCTTATTCCATTTGACGAAGTGTTTAGCGCGATCGACTTCCCCAAAGAGCCGATATTTATGCTTGAGGTCGTGGGCCATGACCTGGATGATGACGGACCAGCGCGCATGTTTGCCGAGGCCAAACGCTTGGCTGAGCTGCGCGGCTAGCCGTATCGCAGGACGGAGCAATAGGGACTAGCAAAGGAAAAAAACGTGCCCTTCAAAGGAATCGGTTACGCCGTCCCAATGGGATCATCCCCGGCAGAATTGGCGGGTAACTTACATACGCTGATTGATTGCGGTTATGACACTGTTGAAGTGGAACCGGATACTTGGCGAATGTGGCTGGGCGGTCGCACAGATCAGCGGCGGCTGAAGCAATTGGCCGCAGTGTTGGACAAATTCCGCGACCGATTGGGTTACACCTTGCATCTGCCCGGCGAGACCAACATGTTTGACATCGCCGATCTCGAGTATCATCAAAGGCTCTTGGAGGCGGGCTTAGAGGTGGGCAAAGCGGTCGGCGCAACGGCGCTGGCTTACCACGCCGGCTATCGCCTCACCCTGCCGGCGGGAACCTCGAAACCAATGCAAGAACTGATGGCGCGCGAACGCGACATATTGCTGAGTTACGCTGATGAGGTCGCCGGCTGGGGCGGGAATATCAGCATTGAAACACATGGCTTTATCGAAAATGCCAGCTACACCGCATTCCCTGAGCCTCACGCGCGCTTCGTGGAATCGCTTGACCATCCCGGGATTGGCGTCTGTATCGACTTTGGGCATTCATTTCTAGCGTCACAATGGTATGGATTCGACTACTTGGAAGGCATCGCTCGCCTGGCGCCGCTGACCACGCATTTTCACGTTCAAGACAATATGGGCATCTCGGCTTATTCCGGACGCACAAGTTTCGCGCTCGGGCGCGGGGATTTGCATATGGGTCCGGGAGAAGGAGCTGTGCCATTTGATGCGGTCTTCAGCGCCATTGACTTTCCCAAAGAGCCTGTCTTTATGCTGGAGGCGCTGCGTTACGATCTGCATGACGGCGCGCCAGAGCGCATGTTTGCCGAAGCCAAGCGGTTGGCTGGGCTGCGTGGTTAGGACGCTGAAGGAATGAGATCACTGTCAGCGGCGCCAATACGAATAGCTCAATCGCTGCGCTCTTTTGCTTATATCTGGCGCAGCCTGCGCCGATCGCGGCAGGGTACCATCGGCCTGATAATCGTCATCATTCATATGTTCATCGCCGTGGCATCGCCTTATATCGTCCCTTATGCTCACCATGATATTGACGGCAAGAACCGGCTGGCGGCGCCTTCCGTCGAACACCCATTCGGCACCGATTCCTTCGGTCGCGATCTCTTTACGCGTGTCCTGCTGGGGGGGCGCGCGGCGATTGGCGTGGCTTTGCTGGCCGCCGCGATCGCAGTCTTATGGGGCGGGCTGCTCGGCATTCTGCTCGCGTTTATCGGCGGGCGGGTTGACGAAGTGGTTATGCGTCTGATAGACGCCTTGCTGGCCATACCCGGCTTGCTCGTGGTATTGCTCGTTGTCGTGGCGCTCGGTACGGGATTCAGCGTGCTCATATTTACCCTCGGCTACGCCTATGGTGTATCGACTGTTCGCGTTGCCAGAGGCGCGGCGCTGGCTTATGTCGCGAGTGATTTCATCACGGCGGCGCGGGCGCGTGGCGAACGCAAGACGAACATCGTCCTGCGCGAGTTGATACCCAACCTCTTGGATGTGCTTCTGGTCGAGTACGTTATGCGGGCCTCCTGGGCGCTGACCGCCATCAGCTCGCTGTCCTATCTCGGCTTCGGCATTGCGCCACCAACCCCGGACTGGGGGCGTATGGTTTTCGAGAACCAGGTCATGCTGGCGATTTCCCCCTGGGGAACGCTATTCCCGGTCGTCGCCCTCGCCAGCCTGATCATTGGCATCAACCTGGCAGGCGACGCCCTGTCCAAAGCGATCGGGCTGGACCGCAGCCAGGAAGCGCCGACATGAGCCAACAGCTGCTAGAAGTTGAGGGCTTGACGACCGGTTTCCGTACGCGAGCGGGCCGGGTCGTGCAGGTGGTCCGCAATGTGTCGCTATCGATGGGGCGGGGCGAGACCCTCGGACTGGTGGGAGAATCCGGCTGTGGCAAGACCACCTTTGGCATGACCCTGCTGGGTCATCTGCGGCCCGGCGGCGAGGTTCTGGCTGGCTCCGTTCGCTTCGAGGGCGTGGATCTATTCAGTCTGGCGCCAAACGTCCTGGCAAGCATGCGTGGGCAACGGGTCGCCGTTATCCCGCAGAGCGCCAGTTCAGCGCTGACGCCCACCATGCGGGTGGGCGAACAGATTGCCGAGGTCTTAACGCTGCACCTCGCTCTTTCGGGCACGGCGTTGCAGGATCGTGTGCTGGAACTGCTGACCCGGGTCCACTTGCCGCAAGTGGACGAGCTCGCGCGCCGTTTCCCCCACGAGCTTTCCGGTGGTCAGCTGCAACGGGTTGCTATCGCCATGGGCTTGGCTGGCAAGCCCGAATTGCTTGTGCTTGACGAGCCCACAACCGGCCTCGATGTGACAACTCAGGCGCACATCCTCGACTTGCTGCGCGAAATCCAGGAGTCGACCGGCACGGCGATGCTGTATATCAGCCACGACATGGGCGCGATCGCCCGCGTATGCGACCGTCTGGTGGTGATGTACGCCGGCGAAATCGTTGAGGATGGGGCAATTCACGATGTTTTTGCCGATCCCGTGCATCCCTATACGCGGGGCCTGTTGGGTTCAGTTCCTCGTCTATCGTACGCTGGCTTGCCGCGCGCGATGGCTGGTCGCCCGCCCGCGCCGGGCGCGGACGCGGTAGGCTGCGCCTTCGTCCCACGCTGTGCCTTCGCCGAAGATAATTGCAAAACAATTGACCCGAAACTCGAACCAACGAATCGCGCAGGGACGATACCCCACTTGGCGCAATGTCATCATTGGCAGCGAGTCGTGGCGAGCGGGAGCTCAAACCAGGCGCAAGACCTGCAGGCTGAGGGCGACCAAAGCCCTGACCTAGTACCGCTGCTCGAACTTACCGAGGTGGACATTACCTACGCCAAGCGTGGTCTTGCCGCGTTGGTGGCGCGCTGGCGCGGCGATCCCGAACCTCCGACGACGGTTAGTGGCTTTACCATCACGATTTACCGCGGCGAGACTGTGGCGCTTGTCGGCGAGAGCGGCTCAGGCAAATCGACCATCGCCCGCACCATCGCCGGTTTGCTGCCACCCCGCGAAGGCCGGATTGACTTCGGGGGGCAAGATCTCGCCTCGGTAGTCGAAAGCCGTCCGGCGGAGATGCACCGCATAATCCAGATCATCTTCCAAAACCCTGACGCCTCTCTTAATCCGCGCCATACCGTAAAGCAGATTCTCGATGCTCCGCTGCGGCTTTACTTCGAGATGGACGGAAAAGAGCGTCTAGACCGGTCTGGTTCGCTGCTGGAAGAGGTGCGGCTCACCCCACGATATCTAGAGCGGCATCCCAGCCAAATGTCCGGCGGCGAAAAACAGCGGGTCGCTGTCGCGCGCGCCTTTGCCGCCGAGCCGGACTTGGTGCTGTGCGACGAAGTGACTTCCGCGCTCGATGTTTCGGTGCAAGCCGCTGTCCTGGAGCTCTTGGCGGGGCTGCAAGCCGATCGCGGCGCAGCCTATCTTTTTATCTCGCACGACTTGGCTGTCGTCCGCGCCATCGCCGACCGGGTGGCGGTACTCTATCAGGGCAGGATCTGCGAGGTGGGGCCCGTGGCGGACATCTACGCGCCTCCATACCATCCTTACACCGAGACTTTGCTGGCGGCGGTGCCGGAGCCAGTGCCGGGCGCGCGCGCGCAACTGCTGGCCAAGGACGTGCAGGAGGCGGAGCCGCCGGCGAAAGGCTGCTGTTTCCAGCGACGCTGCCCACGCCGCATCGGGGCCATCTGCGATGACGAAGCGCCGCCCAGCCAGCCTGCGGCCGACGGGCATGTCATTCGCTGCCACATCCCGCTTGCGGAATTGCGGGAGTCGCAAGTGGATCTCATCAGCCCAGCCGAGATAGCAACGCATGGGCTTGTGGCGGATGCGCGGCTTGCCCCATGATGCCGGAATACGCCACATCCAGGTGACCGCATGCGCATGCGATTGCGAGATTTGGGCATCTCCATCGGGCGGCTGCCCACGGGAAAATACAACGCCATCACTGATGTGCCTGGTGTGCTCGTTGGCCACACCACCTTGATATTCGATGAGCCGCGCGTAGCCCGTACGGGCGTGACTGTCATAATGCCGCGCGAGGGCGCGATTTGGAAAGACCATGCCTTCGCCGCCACTCACACTCTCAACGGCAGCGGAGAGATGACCGGTGTCCATTGGGTGGCGGAGTCTGGGATGCTCACTACGCCCATCGCCATTACCAACACCGCGCAGGTGGGCACGGTGCATGAGGCTTTGAACCGCTACGGCTACGAACTGGGCTGGACGGAGATTTGGGATCTTCCCGTCGTCGCCGAAACCTGGGACGGCTGGCTGAATGATATGGCTGCCTTTCACGTTACCGAAGACCACGTATATCAGGCTATCGAATCCGCTCGAAGCGGACCAGTGGCGGAAGGCAACATCGGTGGCGGAACCGGGATGATCTGCCACGAGTTCAAAGGCGGGATTGGAACAGCTTCGCGGATGGTCGCCTGCCCCAGCGGGACCTACACCGTCGGCGCGCTGGCGCAGGCCAATTACGGGGAGCGGGAAGACCTGCGCGTGGATGGCGTCCCGGTCGGTCGGGCGATTAGCATCGAAAGAGTCCCCTCAGGTCGGGCGGAACCCCCGAGTGGGAGTTCGATTATCGTCATAATCGCTACCGATGCGCCAATCGTTCATTCTCAGTGCAAACGCCTGGCGCAGCGCGCCACAATTGGATTGGCGCGGGTAGGCGGGATGGGCTACAACGGCAGCGGCGACATTTTCCTGGCATTCGCCACTGGCAACCCGCTGGCGATTGAAACGCAAAAGCCTTATGCGCTTCAAATGCTGCCACACGCGCAGCTCAACAGTATCTTCCTGAGCGTGGTGGAAGCGGTCGAAGAAGCGATTCTGAACGCACTGACTGCGGCGGAGACGATGACGGGTTTCAAAGGTCGGACCGTCTACGAACTCCCAATCGACGAGTTAAAGCGGATACTGGCGCGGGATCTTTGATCCTTGTTCGGTTCCGCTAATGTGCTTGCTAAACCCCTCCCTTGGCCCCCTTGGGGCGGAAGACCCGCCATCTGTTGTTGATGTCAGCCAGGCGGCAAGATAATCAATGCTCCCCGTGCTGGCGCAGCGGATTATGCTGATGGTAAATCCCCTGCCGATGCATCAGTTGATGCAGCCGATTATGCGCCGCCTCAATCGCCGCCCTTATCTTCTTGTATTGCCGCGCCGCCGGCCGTGGCGCCAGCGTATCCACATAGGCAATCGCCCCCTCGATCTGCTCCAGCAGCGCGATCGCGTCCTCCCGTTTGAAGGGGCGCGCGCCATCAACCCGCACCTGCACACAGCTGCTGTGCGCCGCTATCTCGCCTGGACGCCCCCCATGGCTGCCGCGCGCGCGCAATGCGACCCAGCTTGACTCGCTGACCGAAACTGCGCAGCTGCCCGCCGCCTGCAGCGCGCCATCGACTGGCTGCGCTTCCACAGCGAATCCGCCGACCACCACTTCGACCCTTTCAATCGGCATAGCGGCAGACGCCACCCGCCAAGTCACAGCTACCGTTCCGCCGCCGGCCGGCAGATCCAACCTGCTGCCCGGCGCCAACCCCTCAACTTCCAACTCCAGCAGCGGACCGACCGTCACAAATGTATTGCCACCCTTGACCGCCGCCATCCAGTTCTCGTAGCTGAATTCGCGCTCGCCCAGATGCGCGTAAGTGCGGATGCCGCCCAGCAGCGAGGCCGCGCTCATCTTGTCCGACCCGCCGACAATTGGAATCTGATAACCCAAATTGAGATAACGATACCAATCCAGCAGGCCATACGGCGTGATCTGCGCATCAAAGGGATTGAAGCTCATCATCTCAATCGCATGAACCAATCCCAGCACGATATCGGCGGCGCGCTCCGCCTGCGGATTGGGCGCGTGCGGCAGCACCACCAAGCCATTTTGCTCGATGCAGCGCTCCGCCCACTCCGCCATGCTCACATCCAGCGCATCGCCAATCGCTGATTCCGACGGTCCGCCGCTGCATAATGGATGAATCATCGCGCCCGAATAACCCAGCAGCGAGATATGCCCCAGCACCTGCATGCGATTCTCCGTGCCCACCCGCACCAGGAACTCGCCATCGCCGCCGAAGTCTTTCGCGCCCAGGGTCGTCCGCCCGTCAAAATCGCTCACGTTGCTGAACATTTCGCCCCATTGGCTCGCCAGCAGATTAACTACATTGACACCCTCTGCCGATCCCTCCAACAGCGCGGTCTGCGGGCTGAGAAAATGCACATGCGTATCCGCCGAGACCCAGCCGCGCTCACCCCAATCCAACAGCTTCTCCAGCGTGAAGCTGATCTCTGACGTCTCTGCGCTAACTTCAAAGCTGCTTCGGATCGGCTTCATCTCATAACCGCGACTGATCTCGAAGAAGACCTCGCCCAGCGGCAGGTCCACTTCACAGTGTCCAGGGATATAAGCGTACTGATTAAAGCCGTTCACGAACTCGCCGTAATTGTCCTCAAACCAATAGCCATTCACCTTTCGATGATTCCCGCGCGGCGGCAGATACTCGCCATGCTCGCTGTGAAAGTGAATCCGCGCCGCTGCCTCGCGCTCATGCTCGTCGACGACATTGACACGCACCAACTGCCGCGCCTCGGCCACCGCCACCAGCGGTGTTTCATCGGCTTTGCTCAAATCATAGGACAGCGTCTCGCCATCATTCGCTTGCAGATAGAGCTTCGCCTGCGGATGCGCCGCATATTCGATAATCGCGATCCGTTTCGAACGAACCGGCTGCGCGTTCGTCGCCGCGCCGAACCAGGCGTCTCGGTCATAATCCAGTTGCGCCCGCGCCGAAATCACAACGCCAAGGTCAATGTCGACGCCATCCAACTCGCCGATCGCATTAAACTTGACGCCCGCCGGCAGTGTCAGCGGCAGCTTGCGCCGCGCATACGCCCGCAGCGGATGCGCTTCAACCTGCGTCGCGCTGATGCCGAAGATCAGGGCGCGCTCGTCCTTGCCAGCCAGCCGGATTGCGCTGATCGTTTTGCCCGGACTCGGGTTGGGCAGGGCGTAGAGCCAGATATGTTCAGCCACCGCATCGCGCCCGCTGCCATGCCGCGTCTCGCCCCGCCCATAGGTATCCCTCAGCGAATCTCCCAATTCAAAATTCTCTGACGCGCTGCGCGTAACCTCGTCCTGCGTATGCGGCACAGCCGCGAATGCGCTCGCGCCCCAATAAACGCGCGCCTGCTGAATGGCGAAACGCCGCCTTATTGGGACCTCCGCCATGCTGCCATCCTCATACTGCAGCGTATATTCCGCAACCAGATCGCCCAACTCATTGGCCGCCATCGGCCGTTCCCAGGGCTGAATCGCATCGATCTCCGCGAGTTCCGCGGGCAATCGCTGCCGCCGATCTTCGACAATGTGCGCGAAAACGAGATAACTGGCGCGCAGATCACTCATCGCGATACTGACCTCGCCGCCATCCAGCAGAATCGCATTCGCCTGACCAGCCGAGCCAAAGGCGAATGGAATGCCGCGATAACTCCGCGCGCCGAAGGCATCGTCCTCCCGCAGCCTCAGCCGCTCATCGAGCGTCGCGCGGTCGCAGTTGAAAGCCGCATCAAGTGAAATTGGCGTGAACAAATCAGAGGGTAGGGCAGGCATGGCTCGTAGCTCCGTCCTTTACAAGTGTTGACGCTATTCTAGCCTGAAATCAAACCGGCATTCCACAGTAGTAGCGGATAGCGATGAATTCGCTCCTCTCCCCAGCGCGATCTGAGGACTGGACAGGGTTGATTCAATCCAATGCGAGCGCGCCACTGATGACGTCAAAATCATTTCTCAAGTCGAAAACTGTAGGGACGGGCCACCGGTTCGCCCCTACGCATGCAAGGCGGACATCAAATTCTGTTTGAGCCAAGTCGTGGCTTGCGTGGGACTGTGGAAGAGTGGCAGCGTGCGGGTGTTATCCTGTCCTAATCCATCGCCAACTCAAAGTCCGCGCCGCCCAGCACCCGTCCGTTCACCTGGATCTCAAGACGCTGTCGCCCTGGATAATATTTGCGCGTCGAGATAGGCCTGATGGCAAGCCGCTTGCCAATGGATGCAGCCCCGCCGACGGGCAAACGCATCTTCTTCAGTTTGAACACCTTCGGCGCGGTCTTCCCATTTGCCTTCAAAAAGTGGATCACAAAATCAATCATCAGATTCTGCGGCGCATCGCCGATATTGCGCAGCGCGAAGCCAAATTCAATCTCGCTGCCAAACTGCAATATCGCAGGATCGAGCGTCAAATCGCGCAGTTCTACCGCCGCTGGTCCATAACCAAGAATCGCCAGCGCCCTCGCGTCGCCCCGTTTAACCAGCGTCCGCAGCGCATGATTGATCAGCCAAAGCCGCTCATCGCTGGCGCCTTTCGACCATGCTTCCATCCGCGCCAGCAGCAGCTCCGGATGATTCTTGCCGATGTCGTTCAAGTGATTCGCCACCGAACGCCGCACGTATAGAGACGGGTCGTCTTTCAAACGCTCCAGCAGCGACAAAGACGGCGTCGGATCGGCGATGAGGTCGGTCAGCTGGGGCCACCAGGGCAAGCGCGGCCGGCTGCCTTCGCTGACCAAGCGCCGCACATGCTCATTTTCATCCAGCGCCCATTGATGCATCCGCTCCAGCGTCGCTTGCGGATACTGGGTGATGAAGGGTCGTATCGCCCCCTCGCAGGACGTATGGCGCGTAATCACGACCATCGCGTCCAGCGACGCTTCCAGGTGATCGAGCCCATGCCGATACACGAAGGTAGGTATCGGCAGCAGGCGAAATCCTGCGTCTGCAATCGGCTTAAAGCGGCCGTCCGCGTCATCCAGAATCCGCAGTAATACTGCCAGCGCCGCCGGGTAATCGTCCGGCAGATATTCTCGCAGCTTGTCGGCGACCCAATTGAACCTCTGCTTGAGCTCCAGACTCTCCAATTCCGCCGCCACCGCCGTCACAAAACCAGCGCCGTCAAATGCCGGATGAACGACCATAATCCGGTCGGCAATCTGCTCAACCAACCGACAGTCAATCATGTCTTTCAACAACGGAAACTCAGCCATATTTATCTATCGCTTTCCAACTACAAATTGTAGGGGCTGCCGAAGGGCGGCGTCGGCGGTCAGTGTCTACGCGACCTACGCACCCCATTGGGTCGCCCGAATTCTAACATCGCTGCTCCAGATCCAAGCGCGCCCTGCCACCTATCACGCTAACAGAGCCACCCCTCTCCTCTTGATGGCGCGCGTAGACACTGCGCTACGGAGCGGGGGCCGAGGATGAGGGCTTCTATCCCTATACCTCACACACTCTGCCAAAACGCCACCCGATTCCCGGTCGGATCCAGGAACATGCCCAGCACGCCGAATCCGGGCACCTCCTGCCGCGGCAAAATTACCGTCCCGCCCAGTTCAGGCACGCGCGCCATATCGGCATCCAGGTCATCGCTGTGGAAATACAAAATCACATCGCCCGGTTTGACTCCATCTCCCACCTCTGACAGCGCCACGCCTTGATCGACGCCGGTATTGAACATGACGTAGGTGAAATCGTCGCTCATCGGGACTTCGTTCACCTGCCAACCCAGCAGCGCGTTATAAAAAGCCTTCTGCGCATCATTATCCGCCGATGCAATCTCGACATGTACAATTGGACGCATAATTTTTTCTCCTTCAGTTAGCGGAAATTGGTCTGCCACCTGAGTTTAGATTGTATGTTCTATTCTTGTCAAGCCCCATCTGGCCTGCTTCCGCGCCCGCTTTCTGCCGAGTCCAACGCACCTTTCGCCCTTATCCTGCGTATACTGGTATGGGATTCGGAATCATTCTGTTCATTTATCACAACAGCAATTCGAGGTGAATCAATGCGCGTCATTGTGCACACGGGCAAGGGTGGGGTTGGCAAAACGAGCATCTCCGCGGCGACCGCCCTGCGCTGCGCCGAGCTCGGCTTGAAGACGATCGTCGTCAGCACCGATACAGCGCACAGCCTCGGCGACGCCCTTGATGTCGAGGTTGGTCCCGAAGCAATGCAAATCGCCGACAATCTATGGGCGCAAGAGCTCGATACCCGTTACTCCATGCAGAAATACTGGGGCAAAATCCAAGAATATCTCGGCGCCTTCTTCAACCGCGAAGGGATTGCCAAGGTCAACGCATCCGAGGTCACGATCATTCCGGGCTTGGAAGAGGGCGCCCAGCTGCTTTGGATCAGCGAGTACTTTCAAGCCGACGAATACGATGTGCTGATCGTCGACGCCGCGCCCACCGCCGAGACCATCCGCCTGCTCAGCCTGCCCGATGTCACCCGCTGGTGGGTGGAGCGCCTGATGCGCATCGCCCGCGGCCTCGATAGCGTCATCCGCCCGGTGCAGAAGCTCTTCGCCCGCGGCAAGAAAAACGACATTGGCATCGACATCGCCGAAAACGCCTGGGATCAGGTGCAGCTGCTCTTCGATACGCTTGATGGCGTGCGCGAATTGCTGACCGACCCTGAACACGCCAGCATCCGCTTGGTCGTCAACCCCGAGCGCATGGTCATCCGCGAAACCCAGCGCACCTACACTTATCTCAATCTATACGACTACGCCACCGACGCCATCCTCGTCAACCGCATCTTCCCCGATGAAATCAGCGACCCCTTTTTCGAGCGCTGGAAAGAGCGCCAAGCGGAGAATATCGATTTCGTGCGCGAAGCATTTGGCAGCTTGCCCCTGCTCAAAGCGCCGCTATTCGGCGAAGAAATGGGCGGGCTGGAGATGCTGCGCCGCCTCGCGGATGAACTTTATGGCGATCGCAACCCGGCCGAGCGCCTGTTCGACGGCGTCGTGCACAAGCTCGAACAACTCGATGGCGATTCAAGCTGGATGCTGCGCGTGCCCATCGGTTTCGCCCAAAAAGAGCAACTCGATCTCTACCGCTCGCGAGAAGAGATTACCCTCAGCGTTGGTCCCTATCGCCGCAACATCGTCCTGCCCGCCGAACTGCAGCACCTGGAAATCACCAGCGCCAAATTCGAAGAGAAATTCCTCAATATCCGCTTCGAGGAACAAGCGTCGTAGGAACGCGGTACTTATTACAATTGACTACGAAATGTGGGACTAGGGCAGACGATGCGTGCCGGCCTGCCTTGCGCTATTCTTTGTTGTCGGAGTCGGCCGGTTCTGTTTTTTCAACCGGGATATGTCGAAAAGAGTCGGGGGCCAATATATTGGGGAATGCTACAGGGCCATTTCTCATAACATCAGCCAAGTTACCCAAGGCGGCGCTTGACTTGAACTCCGCCAGATTATTGACGGCTGAAGTATCGTGATGGTAAAAGCTCCTATCACCAGTCGACGGTCTATATTGTTTCAAGTGGTTTTTCTCCATCCTTCGAATGTCCTGTTGTCATTTATCAGATGCTGCGGAACTGGATTTCCGTCGTCTCGAATTTGAATAAGCGTCAAAATCCCTTCAGAAACATACGCATAACCGCCCCCTGCCGTTCCTTCGATTATACCGCGCGGTATCGTATAAGAGCGGCTACCTGCCTGACCGTCTGCGAAATACTCCATAGGACTGAAGGGATTGAGCAATTGTAGCTCTTGGGTGTAACTCTGATGAACCTCCTTTAGCAACTCGTATAGCTCAGCAGAGGGTTTTTCCACCTGTAATCCTAAATCCAAGGCTTCTCTTCTGTCAATTGTATAGTCATGGCTGCCGGAATCCGCGCACAAAAAATCAACTATAGAGTCGATTTTTCTTTCGTATTTCACTTGGCGAGGTAAAAGCTTTCTGGCCAAGAAACGAATTTGTTCCGTGCTTCGAAATATATCGCCTAATACAATAGGATGGATGTGACTAGGTTCTGTTGATATTTTGATATTGGCATTTTCATAGATGCGTATAATGGT
>JAPPFH010000139.1 GCA_028875185.1 Chloroflexota bacterium
CCTCTCGGGGAGGGGTTTGGGGTGGGGGTTTATTGCGATTTTCAACAGAGTCCGTTGAAACGCCCCTAGATCTTGGTAGATTTGTGCAAGTTTCGACACATAGTTGATTCTGGTGCGATTGCTCTGTTAAGGCGCGGAAGACATTGTAAGGGAAGCCCGCACCGTGTTAATATCCAGGGACGCATGCGCGCAAGAAACGGAAATATCCCATGCCCCAAGCCAAGAAACTGATTGAGGTCGCCCTGCCGCTGGACGCCATCAACGCCGCCAGCGCCCGCGAGAAATCCATCCGCCACGGGCACCCCTCGACGCTGCATCTATGGTGGGCGCGGCGGCCGCTGGCAGCGGCGCGCGCGGTCATCTTCACCTCTCTGGTCGACGACCCCGATGACCCCGACGCGCTGCCCGAATTTGTTGTCGCTTGCAAGGACTTGCCGGGCGACGGACCCAACGTCCGCGCCAAGGGCGACAGTCCGCGCATGCGCCTCTTCGATTTCATCGAGCGGCTGGTGACCTGGGAAGCGACCACCGACGACGCCATCATGGCGCAGGCGCGGGACTTGATCCGCATCGCTACCAAGGGCAATCCGCCGCCGCTGCTTGATCCCTTCGCCGGCGGGGGCAGCATCCCGCTGGAGGCGCAGCGCCTGGGGCTGGAAGCCCATGCCAGCGACCTGAACCCGGTGGCGGTGATGATCAACAAAGCCATGATCGAGATTCCGCCGCGCTTCGCCGATATGCCGCCTGTCAATCCGCGCGATAGGAAAAGCTTATTCGCCACAGAGACTCAGAGGAAACAGAGAATTAAGGGCAAATCCGAGAGTCACCCGCATTGGAAAGGCGCGGCCGGTCTCGCCGCCGATGTGCGCTATTACGGCGAGTGGATGCGCGAGCGCGCCTTCGAGCGCATCGGGCATTTGTATCCCAAGCACAAGGGTGAAACGGTGATCGCCTGGCTCTGGGCGCGGACGGTCATTAGCCCTAATCCGGCGGTCAATGCGCCTGTGCCGCTTGTGCGTTCCTTTGTGCTGAGCAAGAAACGGGGACGCGAGTGCTGGGCGCAGCCGGTGATTGAAGGGACGGCTGTTCGCTTTGAGGTGACGAAGGGCAAGCCGCCTCCAGGCGAAGATGGCACAGTCAACCGGCGCGGTGGAAAGTGTATCGTTTCTGGCGAGCCGATGGCTTTCGACTACATCCGCGCAGAAGGCAAAGCCGGTCGCATGGGCGCGCAGTTGATGGCGATAGTGACCGAAGGGAAGCGAGGACGAAGCTATTACAGCCCGTCTGCAGAACACGCTAGAATCGCCGAAGACGCAGAACCGGCATGGAAGCCAGTCGGCAATGTGCCAGAACAGGCGCTCGGGTTTCGCGTGCAGCTCTACGGCATGGACGAATATCACAAGCTCTTCACAGCGCGCCAACTGGTCGCGCTGACGACATTCAGCGACTTGGTACACGAAGCGCGGGAGCTGGCGACGCGGGATGCTTTGGAAGCTGGCCTGGCGGATGACGACGTGCCGCTGCGCGAGGGTGGGTCTGGCGCGCGGGCTTATGGCGAGGCGGTCAGTGTGTATTTGGCTTTTGCTGTTGATAAGGGGGCCAATATCTGGTCAACAATTACCAGTTGGATGAGCGATCGAGGAGCATTTAGAGAGACTTTTGCTCGACAAGCTATACCTATGGTATGGGATTACGCTGAAGCCAACCCTTTTAGTGATTCAGGAGGAAGTTTTGATCTTTTCTTGAAGCGGATAGTCAAGACAGTAGAATATCTACCGGGAACTCACGGTGCATACGCAGAACAAGTAGATGCGCAATCAATTCGTGAACTTAGAAAGCTCCTGTTGTCCACTGACCCGCCCTACTACGACAACATAGGTTATGCCGATCTCAGCGATTTCTTCTACATCTGGATGCGAAAATCGCTACGCGAAGTTCATCCAAATGTGTTTGGGACGATGCTTGTGCCCAAGTCAACGGAATTAATCGCCTCGAAGCACAGACATAGTAATTTGGAAGAAGCTAAGGAATTCTTTGAATCTGGCATGCTGGAAACCTTTACGAACATTCGCAGGTTTGTGTTGGACCATTATCCGCTCACCGTCTACTATGCCTTTAAGCAGCAAGACGCCGGTTTTCTAAAAAACGGCACAAGTGGCGATGTCGCAAGCACAGGTTGGGAGACAATGCTAACAAGTCTCATTATGGCGGGTTTTAGCATTTTAGGCACTTGGCCTGTTCGCACAGAAGGCTCGGGAAGGGCTAATGCCCAAGGCACGAATTCCCTTGCCTCATCAATCATCCTCGTCTGCCGCCCCCGACCCGAAGGCGCCCCGGCCACATCGCGCCGGCGCTTCCTCGACGCCCTGCGCGCCGAGCTGCCCGGCGCCATCGCCGAGATGAAAACCGGCAGCATCGCCCCGGTCGATATGGCGCAGGCGACGATCGGACCGGGCATGGCGATCTATTCGCGCTACCGCGCCGTGCTGGAAGCCGATGGCAATCCCCTGACCGTGCGCGCGGCGCTGGGCTTGATCAACGCGGCGCTGGATGAAACGCTGGAAGAGCAGGACGCGCAACTCGATCCCGAAACGCGCTTCGCCGTCGACTGGTTCGCGCAATATGGCTATGCCAAGGGCGACTTCGGGCGAGCCGATGTCCTGGCGCGGGGCAAGAACACCAGCGTCGAGAGCGTCGAACTGGCGGGCTTGGTCGAGGCGGGGGCTGGCAAGGTGCGCCTGATTCACTGGAAGGAGTACGACCCGGGCGCTTATGACCCGGGGCAAGACAAGCGCCCGACGGTCTGGGAA
>JAPPFH010000140.1 GCA_028875185.1 Chloroflexota bacterium
CCTCCTTGTCGCACTTAGAGATAACACCATGATAACACGATACTATACATCTAGGGAACTATTGTTGACGAAGCTGCTACTGCTGATTGTCGCGCTGGCGCTCTCGCTCAAGATGGCAATCGCCCCGCCGGAATCCGCCGTATTGTCGCTGAAAGTAACCTGATCGGTTTGGACTCGGGCGCCTTCACGCAGCCGGATCGCGCCGCCGCTAACGCCTCTGCCCGCGGCAAGCGTCAGGTTCTTTAAGTTGAGCGCCCCGCCTGCGACGTCAAATATGCGATGCTTCCCGGAACCGCTAATCATATGACCGTTGCCATCAATCGTGATTTCGCTGGTGATGGACGGCAGTGGCTCGCTATGATCGTAATCGCGGAGCATAATAATGGTGTCTGCGCCATTCCCGGCTGGGCAATCGTTATAGGCGCTATCGGTGTTGGCGGCGATGATTTGGTCGTGCAGGGTGCAAATTATAGGCGCGGGTGTTGTCGGCGGTCGGCCGGTCAGGGACTCAATCGCGCCGATGTCGCAGGCGCCGCCTTGCGGCCGCGGAGTACCGAGCTGATCGGTCTCGAGGCAGAAGGCCGGGTCGGCCGCGTCCAGCGCCGGGCTGCCATCAAGAAGCGGATACCAGGCGGGCGAGCCGGTCAATTCGCCGAGCATGGGATCCGCTTTCGCCTCCAATAGGGCGCATGATCCGTCTTGGCTAAGGTTGCCTCGCGCTTCCGTCAAGCGGCCCGTGCAGCCCTTTGCGCCGCCGACAATGCTATTGCGCAGTTTGATTACCCCGGCTGTACGATGTATCGCATTGCCGTGGACGCGCCTCGCCACGTTTTTCATCATTGTCACATGGGTGAGCGTTACTTCGGCGACGAAAACCTCTAATGCGCCGCCGCCGTCAGCCGAATTGCCCGTGAAGGTGCTGTTGCTGATGGACATCGCCCCGGCATGCGCGGCGATCGCCCCGCCATAATAACCAGCTTGATTCTCTTGAAAGCCGCTTTTTGTGATGTTGATGACGCCGCCTTCGGCAAAGATCGCGCCCGCGTAATCACCCGAGCGATTGCGCAGGAAGCTGCTGTTCTCGACGCGAAGGCGGGCATCGGCGCCGTTTGTAGCGATTGCACCCCCCTGGAATGCCGTATTGTCGCTGAAGCTGACCTTCTCGACGTGGACCCGAGCGCCTTCGCCTAGCCGCAGCGCGCCGCCGTCTTCGTCGTCCGGCGCTTTGCCCTCGGCCAGCGTCAGATTCTTAATCGTCAGATTCCCGCCACTCACATCAAAAATGCGGAACTCCCCGCCCCCGCTGATCGTATGCCCGCCGCC
This sequence comes from Chloroflexota bacterium, assembly GCA_028875185.1. GTDB lineage: Bacteria > Chloroflexota > Anaerolineae > Aggregatilineales > Phototrophicaceae > UBA6055. Next base: position 1,324 of record JAPPFH010000140.1, read on the forward strand.
CTCAATCGTGATCGTGTCTGTGATCGGCGGAAGCGGCTCGCTCAGCGTGATGTCCTCGGTGAGCGTGATGATGTCGTGGCTCGTCCCCGCCGGGCAGAAGCCGACCGCCGTATTGGTATTGGCTGCCCGGATGTGATCGGCGAGTGTGCAGACGGATGCGGATGCCGGCGTCGCGGAACCGACGAGCAACGCGACGACGGCGATAACGACGAGGAGGGCGAACAAAGATTGATATCTTAAGCTACTTGTTACCATGCTTTTGTCTCTCAATGTCTATGCATTGGGATCAAACTTCCCCTCAAATGCTATTGAGTCCCTAGCTATCTGACAAGGAGTATACTTCGGGATCGCTAGTGCAAGTGCTGGCGCCGCCATCCATGTGGGTGAAGTAATCGTCATTGACAGTGCCTGGGAGCTCGCCGGCGATATTGCGCCGGAATTCAATGTCGTAGATGAAGCCGCAGGCGCCGTTGCGCCAGAGGGCGCCTCCCTTGCTGCTCGCTTCGTTGTCGAGGAAGCGGCTTTCGAAGATGTAAAGGTGGCTGGCATCAATTGATGCGACTGCGCCACCCATGCGCGCCCTGTTATTGCGGAAAGTTGTATCGAACACAACGAGATCGGCGCTGTTTCTCAGCGTGATGGCGCCGCCATAGCCGTCGGGTCGCTCGCCGAGATTGCGTCCATCGGCAAGCGTTATGCGCTTGAAAACGACATTCCCGGATTCGATGTCGAAGATAGGGTAACGGTTGTCGCCGCTAATCGTATGGCCCCTGCCGTCGAACGCGATATCGCTGTTGATCGACGGCAGTGGCGCCTTGAGCGTGATATCCTGCCGCAGCCTGATGACATCGGCGCCGTCTCCGGCCGGGCAGGCGCCGGCTGGCTCGTCGGTATTGGCGGCGATGATCTGGTCAGCCAGCGTACAATCTTCCGACAGACCGGGAACGGGCAAATCTACGTAATTGGGATCGCGCGCTGATTCGATCGCGCCGATATCACAGTGAGTTCGCGCATTGCCCAGTTGATCGGCATCCAAACAGAATGCGGCATCCGCCGCGCCATGCGCCGGGCTGGAGTCGAGCAGCGGATAGTGCGGGCTGGGCGTCTCGACGAGATTCGCCAGCAGAGGATCGCCTCCAGGCTCTTCCGCACAAGACCCGTCTTCGCTGAAATTGCCGCGGCTCTGCGCGAATCGGCCGGAACAGTCGTCGCCGCTGCCGCTGCCGGCTACGATGCTGTTGCGGAGCGAAACAGCTCCCCCTTCAGCATAAACCCCGGCGCCAAAGATATGTTCAGCATGATTGTTCATTATTGTAAGGTGGGTCAGCGTCGATTCCCCGTCGATGGAGTAGATGCCGCCGCCATTTACCGCGGTGCTGCCGCTAATGGTGCTGTTGGAGATGGCCGCCCGCCCGCGCAAGGTTGCGATGGCGCCGCCGGTCGCTGCGGCGGTATTTCCGTGGAAAGCGCTTTCACTCACATCAGTGACGCCGCCATCTATGAGGATTGCGCCGCCGCTGGTTTCGGCAGTATTTCCGATGAAGCTGCTCTTGCGCACGGTAAGCCGGTCGCCGTCGCTTTCGGTCGCGATGGCGCCGCCATAAAAAGCGGAATTCTCCCTAAACGTAACGTCCGCGACGCTCGCGAATCCCCCGTTCTTCAACTGAATGGCGCCGCCCCGGGACGCATTGCCTTCTTTCAGGGTCACGTTGATGATCGTTAACGACCCGCCATCGACTTCAAATAGGCCGAATTGCTTGTCACCGCTGATGGTATAGCCATTGCCATCTATCGTTATGTCGCTGGTGATCGGCGGCAGCTTCTTCTCAAGCGTGAAGTCGCGAATCATGCGGATGGTATCGGCGCCGTTTCCAGCCGGGCAGCTTCCGACCGCTCTATCGGTGTTGGCGGCGATGATCTGGTCGGGCAAGGGGCACACGCCCGGCACTGGCGTCGGAACGGGCATAGCGGTTGTCGATTCAATCGCGCCGATATCACAGCCGGCGCCTATTGGTCGCGGCCTGCCAAGCTGGTCAGTCTCTGTGCAATAACGCGCATCGGCGGCGTCAAGCGCCGGGCTGCCATCGAGAAGCGGAAAATACGCGGGCGAGCCGGTCATCTCGCCCAGCATCGGATCGCCGCCCGCCATCGACGCGCAAGAGCCATCCTCGATGAAGTTGCCGCTGTTTTCGCTTAGTGGACCCTGACAGCTGCTGGTTTCTTTGCGATACGGGCTCTTCTCGCCGATGATGAGGCTGTTGCGCAATTTGAAGTTTCTATCATTTTCGTCTATCCAAATGTTGAAGCCCAAGCCCTTTCCTGCTACCCGACTGGCGACGATGGTCACGTGCGTCAAAGTCACTCTAGAGGGGATAATTCCGCGCATCGTCGAGACATTCGTAGCCAAAGCACTTCCCCCGCTTGCGGCATGGTTGGCGCTGAAAGTGCTATTGTTTACATCCAGTGTCACGCCTTGGCCGACGTAGATAGCTCCACCATAACCGTATTGTTTCCTGTTGACGAGGAAGCTACTGCTGTTTATCTCGCTCGTGCTTCTCCATAGAACGATAGCGCTGCCGGTATTGCCCACAAAACTGCTATTGTTGACCGTCAGCGTGCTGCGGTCCGCGCTAATCGCGCTTCCTCCCAGGCCTGGCAAATAGTCAACGCCGTTACCCTTTGTCAGCGTCAAGTTGTTGATCGTGAGATTGCCACCATCGACATTAAAGATCGGGTACTTGCCGTCCCCGCTGATCGTATGCCCGCCGCCCTCAATCGTGATTGTGCCCGTGATCGGCGGCAGCGGCTCTGTCAGCGTGATGTCTTCGCCGATCGTGATGATGTCGTGGCTGGTCCCCGCCGGGCAGAAGCCGACCGCCGTATTGGTATTGGCTGCCCGGATGTGATCGGCGAGTGTGCAGACCGAAGCCGAAACCGGCGCCAGATTCGCGGCAATAATCAGCGCGCCGAGAATTATCGTAAAGCAAGCGCGAGATAATGATCTGCTTCTGTCCTTAAACATGGTCTTCACCTCCGATAGATTGGGGTCCGCATGACGCCAAGTTTCGCATCAATCGCGAATATCTTAACGTACATTCTGATAGCCGCAAATCCAAGACCGATAGCTCCAGCCAGCCTGTGCCGATACGCGGATCCGACTGGCGCGCGCATTGCCTCCTCCGCGCTCCTGGATTAAACTCGGCTGCATCTGGTGGAGAAGCGGCGACGCCTTATGACGACATTATCGATAAGTTTAGGACAGATGCGGATCAAGCTGGCGCGAGTCGAAGACAACTTGGAAAACGCCGAGCGCATGATCGCCGACGCAGCCGCGCGCAATTCGCAGCTAACCATCTTGCCCGAGCTCTGGTCGACCGGCTACGACCTCGAAAACGCCGGCGATTACGCTGACGAACTGGGCGCCGGCATGTTCGCGCAAATCTCCCAACTCGCGCGCGACAACTCAATGGCGGTCTTCGGCTCGATCCTGGAGCGGCGCGGCGATCAATTCATGAATTGCGCCGCCTACTATGACCGCGCTGGGGGGCTCGCCAGCGTTTATCGCAAGATCCATCTCTTCCGCCTCTTCGACGAGCACCTTTGGCTGGGCGAGGGCGACGCGCCGGCGACGCTGGACGCGCCCTGGGGAACAGCCGGCTTGAGCATCTGCTACGATTTGCGCTTTCCCGAGCTCTTCCGCCGCTATGCTGTCGAGTACGGCGCAAAGCTGATGCTGATCTGCGCCGAATGGCCCCTCATCCGCGTCGAACACTGGCGCGCCTTGATCATCGCCCGCGCGATCGAAAACCAATGCTTTGTCGCCGCGACCAATTCCTGCGGCGAAACCGGCGGCACAGTCTTCGCCGGGCATTCCATGATTGTCGACCCCTGTGGCAACGTGATTGTTGAAGCGGGCGAAAACGAAGACTTGCTGACGGCGGAAATCGACCTTGACGAAGTCGACCGCGTCCGCCGCGCAATTCCGATTTTTGCAGATCGCCGCCCCGACGCCTATCTCTGAGACCGTTGCCCGCGGCCTCAACTGTCCGACAAGGTGTATGATTCGGGCGCGTCAGTACAGCGGCTCGCGCCGCCGTCAATATGCGTCAGGTAATCATCCATAATCGAACCCGGCAGTTCACCGGCTTTATTGCGGCGGAAAACGATGTCATCAAAGTAACCGCAGACGCCGTCTCGCCATAACGCGCCGCCCTTGCTGCTGGCTTCATTATCGAGAAAGCTGCTTTCGAATACATAAAGATGGCTCGCGCCAATTGACGCGACGCCGCCGCCGTAGCGCGCTTCACTATTGCGGAAACTGGCATCCATCACCAGGAGTTGTGCCTGGTTGCGCACTGTTACCGCCCCGCCGTAGCCATCGGGATTCCAGCCATCAGCAAGCGCTATATGCTTTAAGACGACATTCCCTGATTCGATGTCCAAGACGTGAAAACGCCCGTCGCCGCTTATCGTGTGCCCGTAGCCGTCAATCGTGAGATCGCTGCTGATCGCGGGCAGCGGCGCGCTAAGCGTGATGTTCCGCCGCAGCCGGATGACATCGGCGCCCTCGCCGGCCGGGCAGGCGCCGACAGGCTCGTCGCGGTTGGCCGCGTGTATCTGGTCAGCCAGCGTGCAATCCACGGACAATTCGGTCTCCGGCTCGGATACGATATCTGTGTCTCTCGCCGATTCAATCGCGCCGATGTCGCAGTGTGGGCGCGCGTTGCCCAGTTGATCCGTCGGCAGGCAATATGCCTTGTCAGCCCTTCCATGCGCTCTGCTGCGGTCCAACAGCGGATAATGCGCCGGGGACCCGACCCTATCCGCCAGAGCCGGGTCGCCGCCGATCTCGGACGCGCAACGCCCATCCTGGCTGAAATTGCCCGCTTGCCGCGCGAAGCGGCCCGAGCAATCATCGCCGCTGCCGCTGCCGGCGACGATGCTGTTAAGCAGATGAACCGCGCCCGCCTCGGCGAAAACGCCGGCGCCGATGACGTGTTCAGCTGAGTTGTTCATTAGGGTGAGGTGCGTCAGCGTCGCTGCCGCGCCATTGGAATAGATGCCACCGCCCTTTAGCGCCGTGTTGCCTGATAACGTGCCGTTCGATATGTCGACCCGCCCGCGCAGCATGGCGATAGCGCCGCCCCTCATCGCCGCGCGATTATCGACAAAGGCGCTGCTACTGATGTCCGCGTTGCCGCCATCAATTGCGATTGCGCCGCCGCTGGTTTCAGCGTCATTGTCAACAAAGCTGCTAACGCGCACGATCAGCCGGTCGCTCTCGCTTTCCGTAGCGATAGCGCCACCGAAAAATGCCGAATTCTCCCGGAAAACAACATCGGCCACCTTAGCGCTGCCGCCGTTCTTCAGCTGAATCGCGCCACCTCGGGACGCCTGGCCTGCGGTCAAGGTCACATTGCTGATCGTCAGCGCGCCGCCATCGATTTCAAACAGGCCGAACTGATTGTCGCCGCTTATCGTGTATCCATTGCCTTCTAGCGTAATGTCGCTGGTGATCGGCGGCAGCTTCGCCTCCAGCGTGAAGTCGCGAATCATGTGGATGGTATCGGCGCCGTTGCCAGCCGGGCAGCTGCCGACCGCTCTATCAGTGTTGGCGGCGATGATCTGGTCGGGCAAGGGGCACACGCCCGGCGCCGGCGTCGGAACGGGCATAGCGGTGGTCGATTCAATCGCGCCGATATCGCAGCCGGCGCCTATTGGCCTCGGCCTGCCAAGTTGGTCGGTCTCTGTGCAATAGCGCGCATCGGCGGCGTCAAGCGCCGGGCTGCCATCGAGAAGCGGAAAATACGCGGGCGAGCCGGTCATCTCGCCCAGCATTGGATCGCCGCCCGCCATCGACGCGCAAGAGCCATCCTCGATGAAATTGCCGCTGTTTTCGCTTAGTGGACCCTGACAGATTCGTGGTCTCTGCTTGCGAAACTGGTACCTGCCAACAATACCAGCAATGATGCTGTTGCGAATTCTGAAGTTCCTATCGTTTCCCTCAATCCAAACACTTAAACCCGCTTCGGCTTGATTGTTGACCATGGTCACGTGCGTCAAGGTCGTGCTCGGGCGGTACTGGCCTAGATTCGTGGCCACAGCGCCACCATGTACGGCGCGGTTGTCATAGAAACTGCTATTCGTAATTTCGCTTGTTGCCCTACCGGCCAAGTAAATGGCTCCGCCATGGGCCCCTGCCCTGTTGCCGACAAAGCTGCTATTGCTGATCGTACTCGTGCTGAACAATAGAGAGATCGCGCCGCCCGTACCTCCTTGGTTATCCACAAAACTGCTGTTATGGACTGCCAACTGGCTGCTGCGTACCCATATCGCGCCACCGGAAGAGGCTTCGTTGTCAAAGAAACTGCTGCTATGGACTGTCACCTGGCTATGGAGCGCCCGTATTGCGCCGCCGTTTTCGCCGTAATTCCTTGACAGGACGGAATTGTTGACGACAACCACAGCGCTGTTGACCGCCTTAATTGCGCCGCCACCCGGCCAGAGCAGTGCGCCTGTCCTCGGGTAGGGCGTTGGCGGCGCGTGGCCCCTGGTCAGCGTCAAATTGTTAATCGTCAGCCTACCTCCATCGACATCAAATATCCGATACTCCCCGCCCCCGCTGATTGTATGCCCGCCGCCCTCGATCGTGATCGTCCCGCGTATCGCCGGCAAGGGCTCAGTAAGCGTGATGTCTTCGGTGATCGCGATGATGTCATGGCTCGTCCCCGCTGGGCAGAAGCCAACCGCCGTTTTGGTATTCGCCGACTTGATGTGATCAGCCAATGTGCAGACCAACGCCAGCGCCGGCGCGTATGGGGCGAATGCAAGCAGGGCGATGACCAGTGCAACAAGTAAGGCGCGTCTAATTGAGCGTTGGTGGCTACGAAACATGTTTGTCTCCTGTTAATGGCACGCTAACCTCGCGCGAATAAGATCATGAGCTTTGGCGACTGCTCGCCTTATCCCGGAAGGCAATCTTATCGCGGATGCGGCGGATGGCAAATCCTTAAACGGCAAGGCGCCCTCGCGCGGCTGCCCCTTATTCGCCAAGCTGGCTGACCTCCCCGCCCGCGCCGAGCTTGAAATCCGCGCGCCGCTGTGCTATACTCGGCGCGTGAATGGCAACCTGGCGGTCAAAAGCGCTTCCTTCTTCCGCTATACAGCAGCAGTCCTTTGTTTCCCAAGCATTTCAATTGACGCGACAACGCGCCTTGCGGCGGCGGGTATGCGCGCTTCATTGCTGGCCGCCGCCGCGCTTTGATTTGGCGCGAGCAATTGCAGGCGTAGCGCTGTATGAAAGAAACGGTGGGCGCAGCCGTCACGTATAGATTGATGAAACTGCAGACCGGAGAATAGTTATGTATTCAAGAGGCGACCAGATCATTCATCCCCGCTATGGCGCCGGTACGATTGTCGGCAAAAAGAAAATGACGTTTATGGGCAAAATCCGCAATTACCATATCGTGGAGCTGGTCGGCGATCGTGGCGAGGTGATGATCCCGGTCGAAGCGGCGACCGATATGAATATCCGTCCCGCCATCCAAGACCTGACGATAATCGAAAAGGCTTTCGCCGAGCCGCCCGCGGTGCTGTCGGATGATTATCGCTCGCGGCAGGCGACGATCCAGAAGCAAATTCAAACGCGCGAGCCGGATGCCATGGCGATGGCGCTGCGCGACCTCTTCTGGCGCGAACAAACCGACAAACTCACATCGGTTGAACTTAAGATGAAAAGCAGCATCATGAAAATGCTCAGCCACGAAATCGCCGTTATCTGCGCCGATATGACCGTCGAGCAAGCCAGCAGCCATCTCACGCAGATGCTCTACCGCATGGTGCAGGAACCCAACGACCCGCCGCCCGAAGAAGGCACCGAGTCGCTCTAGCGCCGTCGGCTTCGAACACAGCCACCTTCATAACACTTCGATGTATTCCAGGCTGAAACTGCCGATCCCGCCTTTGTAATCAATGACAATCTGATCGGCCGCCTCTGCGAAGCCGGGCGTCCGCCAGTTGTCGCTTGCCCCGCCTTCGAGTCCATCTGGCAAATTGATCCGCCCCAAGCCGATCTTGCCGCGAAGGTCTACCGCAGACCCGCGCGCGACCGAGACGCAGACTCCGCCCACACCGCCCGTGATTTTGAGACGCCCACTGGCGCCCGCCGGGAGCGTCACATTCGTCTTGCCAACCCCGCCGATGAGGTCCAGCGCGAAGCCGGCGTCTTGAAGCGGCGCGGTCAAGCTGACCTCGCCGAGTCCAGTCTCCACGCGGCAGCACTCGACCAGCAGTTGGCTCAAGTCGAGCGCGCTCTTGCCGAGGCTGCCGGCTAGTTTCAGCGTCATAGGCAATCCCCGCGCCAGCCCGATATCGCAGTACAACTCCTGGGCCTTGCCAATCATCGCGGGCAGCTTGGCCGAATCGCCGCCCCTAAACCGTAGCAGAATGACCCTCTCGCCGCCGCCGCTCACATCGAAATCATAATCGCCGATTGTATGCAGCTCAGCTTGAAAGAGATTCGGCGAATCGGCATCAAGCGCGCGAACCGTCGTCCGCCCGACCGGATTCGCAATCGTGATCTGCGCCGCTCTCGCCCCTTCAAGCTCCTCGCGCAGCGACGCGCGCTTCAGCATCGCCGGCTCGCCAATCTGCTCAGTAACAAACTGGCCGGCGCGCACGCGCAAATTCTCCAAATCCAGCGACCACTCGACCTTGCGCCTCTCTTTGCTCATATTTTCGCGGTTCTTTCATCTTCGCCCTCAGCCTATGACAATTATACGCGCGGCCACTGCCCAGGTTGCCGCCAGCCGAAGCAACAGAAGTCGTTACAAGTAAGTAATGAGAATGATTGCAGCATGTGAAGAAGTCCTCAAAATAATCGGAAAGTTGTAGAGGCGAGAGACGGTCAGTGTCGGCGGTCAGTGTCGGCGGTCAGTGTCTACGCGACCTACGCGACCTACGCGCCCCTTGTCTCGCCCTCTTTTTCTATACGTTGCTAATCAGTTTTCGCATGACTAACTTGGTTGTGCTTCTGTGTTCCCTCGGCGCCGTCGGGCTCTTTCTGCGCGACACGCTGTGGTGAAGATAACCCGTACCGTGTTTGCCAAAGATAAAATTTCGAGATCTGTGCGGCGCTTCGTCTCCCACTTGCCGCGTTCATTGCAACAGCGCTATACTTGTGCTTGAAGTGGCTATCGAGGAAACACGACACATGGAAAACAACCCGGCTGTCAAGTGGGTGATGCGGCGCCCCCGCCTCAGCGCCTGGGTCGTCCTGGCTGCGGGCATGGTTGCCTTGCTGGTCTATGAAGCGCGCAACGTTGGCTTGCTCCCGTCGCAATGGATAGCGCTGATCGTAGCCACCATCCTGGTCGCCGGCGCATGCATCTGGATCATCAGCTGGGAAGACAAAGACGACCCCGAAGACGAAGCCCAAATAAGCGCGGCTGAGGACTCAGCGCCAGAAGCCAAAGACGCGGACTGACCACTCCCAAACCTTTCACGCTAATGAATGTGGACACACGCGCGACGATACGGCCGCCAGCGCAAAATACCTTGTGTCCCGCTTGTATTGCTCCTCTTCCCCAGTGAACTAGAAAAGGGTGACTCCACGGCAGATTTGGGATTTTGGGGTGCCGTAACAGCCAGAAACCCGTACTTCCGAGCGCCCGGCAAGAGTGCTTCCCCTTCCTTAGCTTGCTGGGTCACGTAGACATAGACCTTCGGGAAGGGGGTCGGGGGGATGGGGTGAAACCGGCGAGGCAGCTTAGCCCAGTAGCGGACAAGCCTTGTAAGGGCGATCGGCGGTCTGTGTCTACGCGCCCTTTTGGGTCGCCGAGGCCACGACTGTATCATGAGCAATCATAGTAAACGCACGATGACCTGCGAAGACGCCATCCTGACGCGCCCGCGCGGACGCTACAAAGCGAGCTACATCGACGCCGTCTACGAATACATCGGCGAAAAACGCACCGTCAACTGGCATCCGGAAATCTTGCGAACGCGCTTTGACGAGTACCTGAAAGTCGCCCAGCAGATGGAGACCGATCCGCTGCCGGGAATGGCGCCCTCCAGCCTGTTTTGGCTGGTCGCAGACGGCTACGGCTACATCGGTGATGTGGACGTGCGCCACTATCTCATCGATAGCCTGAGGCGTTACGGCGGGCATATCGGCTACAAAATACGCCCGTCATGCCGCCGGCGCGGATATGGAGCGCGGATATGCCGCCTGGGGATAGAACAAGCCCGGCTGCTCGGCATTGGCGATATTCTCATCACTTGCGATGACGACAACATCGGCTCAGCCAAAATCATCGAAGCCAACGGCGGCATCCTGCAAGACCGGATCGACAACAATCGCGGCGTGTTGACGCGGCGCTATTGGATCCGCGCCGAAGGCTGAATCTTCCTCAGCGCAGCATCTGGCAGCTGCTATCGGCGCAGTCGGTTAGTTCAACCCCCAGCAGCTTGTTTATGCGATAGCGGTGGCGAGCAATGAAACGGTAGACCCGCTGCCCGAGCGCGTCCGTCCCGGGCAACTGCAGCAGCAGCCACAGCGGGAAACCGAGCGGCGCCTCCCTCAGCATGCGTCGCGTGCCCGCGAATCCGGCATAGATCCTGCCTTCAGCATCCAGCACGTGAATCTCGCTCATCAAGCGCTCATGACTCAAATGGCGGCAGCGTTCGCTTGCGCCGTCCTTATGCAGATCGACAAACTCAATCCGCCGCAGCCAATCCAGCGCGCGCAAGGTCTCGCAGGTGGATCGGCAGATGACGCACTTGCCATCATACAGCGCCGTCAGCATTGTTCCCGTCATTTGCTCAATTTGTCCATATTGTAACAGCCGCGCGCCGACACGCTAAGGTCAATAAGCATCCATTCACATTGCAAAGCCCTCTGTGTCCTCAGTAGCTCAGACAAAGTAATGCAACAAATAATGAATGGGATATTGGAGGGGCGATTGACGGGCTGTGTCCACGCGCCCCTGTGAATCGCCCGATGTTGTAATCGTAATTTTCGGGCGACACACAGTGTCGCCCCTACAATACCCGCATACATTGCATATCGCCCGGATTTTGCGTAACTGACATTCACTTACTTCTTTGCCACTGCGGTTAAAATGGAGCGCGAAGCTCGAATAATCTGAGTGCCCCGCATGATCCCAACGCGCCTGGAACTGCGCAATTTCCTCGCTTACCGCGCGCCCGAGCCGATCGTCTTTGACGGCATCGAGCTGGCTTGCCTCACAGGCGCCAACGGTGTGGGCAAGTCCTCTCTCCTCGACGCTATCACCTGGGCGCTTTGGGGCAAGGCGCGCGCGCGGCGCGATGACGATCTGATTCATCTTGGCCAGAACGATATGCAAGTGAGCATCGACTTCGTGCAAGACGGATTGCGCTATCGCGTCCTGCGCCGCCGATCACGCGCGGGGCGCGGCAGCCGCGGCGCGCTTGATCTCATGGTCTATGACAAAGACGACTTTCCACGCATTATCAGCGAAGACGGCGCGCGCCGAACCCAGGAAAAGATCAATCAGATCCTGCGCCTGGATTACGAGACATTCGTCCATTCGGCTTTCTTGCAGCAGGGTCGTGCCGATGCCTTCACGCTCAAAACCGCCGCTGAGCGCAAGCGCATCCTCGCCGATATCCTGAGCCTCGAGCAATGGACGGAATATGAAGACGCTGTCAAGACGCGTTTGAGTGGCATCGCCTCGCAAATTGATATCGTCAAGCACGATATCAAGCGCATTGACGAAGAAATCGCGCGCGCGCCTCAACTGGCTGACGATCTGGATGAGTTGCTGTCGTCGCTGGCTGAGGCGCAAGAACGGTTGAGCCAAGCGGAAGAGGCATACAGCCACGCAGCCAACGCGGCGGCGGCGCGGCGCCGTGAACGCGAAAATCAGCGCGAGCTGGAACGGCTAATCGGGAGCCGCAAAGAAGACATAGGAGCCGCTCAAGCCGAGGTCCAGCGCCAGGAAGAGAAAATTGCCGGATACCAGGCAACGATCGCGCAGCGCGAATCGATCGAAGCCGGCTTCTCGCAGTTGCGCGAGGCGCGTGAAAGCCAGAGCGCCATCGCCCAGCAGTTGGCGCGGCAGGCCGAGCTGGACCGCCGGGCGCATCAACTGGAAAGCGCGCTTTCGCGCAAGCGCGCCGACTTGTCGAGCGAGGTCGATGTCTTGGGCGAACGCATCCGCGGGCTGGAAGCGCAATTGGCTGCTGCCGAGTCCGCCGATATCGAGGCGCTGCGGGCGCAGCTGCTTGACCTGCAAGCTTTGGATAAGCAGCGCGACGATACCGCCAAGGCAGTCCAGGCGATGAGCCTGCGCCGCGCCGCGCTCGGCGCGCGGAAACAGGCGCTTACCGCCGAAGGCCGCGCGCTCAATGATCGGTTGGAACGGCTGGCTGCTGCCGACGGCGCCCTATGCCCATTATGCGGCCAGACCTTGACCGCCGAGCATCGCGCGGACATGCTGGCGCAGTTGACATCCGAGCGCGACGACAAGCGCGAGCAGTACCGTCAATGCAGCGCCGAGATCGAAAGCATCAGCCTGGAGAGCCAAAAGCGGCAGGCGGAGATTGATGGCTGGGCGCTGCAGTTGAAAGACCTGCCCGCGCTCCAGCAGCGGCTCGGCGCACAGGCCGAAGTGGCGCGCTTGGCGGAAGACGCCAAAGCGACGTTGCCCGGCGAGCGGCGTCAATTGAACCAGCTTGAAACGCGCCTGGCGAGCGAGGACTTTGGCGCTGAGTGGCGGCGGCAACTCGAGCAGTTGGAACATGAGCGCGCCGAGATCGGCTACGATCCGGATTCGCACGCCGATTTACGCTCGCGATTGGAAACCTTCGCAAATTACGAGCGCCAGCATACGCAACTGGAATTCGCTCGCATCAGCCTGCCGGAAGCGCAGCAGATCCGCGATGACGCCGCCGCCCGGCTAGCGGCCATGCACGCGGCGCAGCAGCAAGACCAAGAGCGGCGCCAAAGCATCGCAAGCGCAATCACAGAGCTGGAAGCGCAGGCGCAAACGGAATCCGAACAGCGCGAGCGCGTGGAGAGCATTCGCGCCGAATCCCAGCGCCTAAACGAGCGGAAGATCATCCTTGAGCAGGAGCTCAACGCGGTTGCGGCGGGCCGCGAAGCGCTCAAGCGGCTGGGCGCGCGCCTTGAATCTTCGCAGCATCTGCAAGCGCTCTTAAACGAACTGCGCGCCGCCTTTGGCAAAAACGGGATCCCGGCGCTGATCATCGAAACCGCCATCCCCGAGCTTGAGGCGGAAGCCAACGACCTGCTCGCGCGCATGACCGATGGCCGCATGAGCTTGCGCCTCAGCACCCAGCGCGAAAAAATCAGCGGCGGCTTCGCCGAGACGCTCGATATCGAAATCGCCGATGAACGCGGTACGCGCGATTATGAACTTTACAGCGGCGGCGAAGCCTTCCGCATCAATTTCGCCTTGCGCATCGCCCTCTCGAAACTGCTGGCGCGGCGGGCCGGCGCTCAACTGCAGGCGCTATTTATCGACGAAGGCTTCGGCTCGCAAGACGAAGACGGCCGCGACAAGCTGGTCGATGCCATAAACACGATCCAAAGCGACTTCGATCTGATTCTGGTGATCACCCATATTGACGAACTGCGCGATTCCTTCCCGGTGCATCTGCTGGTGGAAAAATCCGCCGCTGGCAGCCAGGTCACAATACGCTAAACTCTCCGTTGATCGGTAGGGGCGACAGATGGGCGGTGTCCACGCGCCCCTTGTGTCGCCCTCAAGGAGCGCGCATGTCGCATAATAATAGCAATAAACTAACCCGCGCCGAAGTCGACTTCTTCGTCGAACACGGCTACCTCGGTCCCTACGCGGCCATGACGCCGGCCGACATGGCGCCGATCCGCCGCGAAATCGAAGAGGAGGTCCTCGCCACCGACGGACCCAATCCGCGCTCCCGCGGCCAATCGCGCCATATGGACCAGCCAATCGTCTACGACTTGGCCACCCATCCCGCCATCATCGAGCGCATGGCATGTTTGCTGGGGCCCGACCTCATTGTCTGGGCGACCAACTTCTGGAACAAAGCACCTGGCGGCGCCGAAATTCCCTGGCATCAAGATATCAACTTCTGGCCCCTCGAGCCGCCGCTGAATACTTCCGCCTGGCTCGCCATCGACAAGGTCACCGCGGAAAACTCCTGCGTGCAGATCATCCCCGGCTCGCATCGGCTGTCGCTGCCCCATGTCAAAGCCGACCAAGGCCTGGCATTTGCTGAAATGGCTGACCTGGACGGCGTCGACGCTTCCAGCGTGATCAACATGGAACTTGAGCCGGGCGAATTCTTCATCTTCAGCGAACGGACGCTGCATCGCTCCAGCGTGAATACATCGGATAAGCGCCGCCTCGGAATCTCGTTCCGCGTGACCCTGCCGATTGTGCATGTTTTCCAGGATGGCGCGCCGCTGCACCCCGGCCACACCGCCATCCTGGCAAGGGGTAAAGATGTGATGGGCTTCAACCGCTATGCCGCCCGCCCGCCAGTTCATAAACGAAAGTAGGGGCGACCTATTGGGCCGCCCATCATATTACCAACGACTGTAGGGGCGAGACTTGTCTCCCCCCAGCCGCATCGCTATTGTGTGTAAGAACGACTCTGTGAGTCGTCCGCCAAATCGAAACTGTAGGCGCGACAGACGGGCGGTGTCTACGCGCCCCTAGTGTCGCCCTGAAGGAGCGCGCATGTCGCATAACAACAGCCTATCCCGCGCCGAAGTCGATTTCTTCGTCGAAAACGGCTACCTCGGTCCCTACGCCGCAATAAGCCCGGCCAAGATGAAACCAATTCGCGCGGCAATCGAAGCGCAGGTCCTCATGACCGACGGTCCCAACCCGCGCCGCCCGATGCAGTCGCGGCACATGGACAGTCCGGAAGTCTACGACCTGGCGGCGCATCCCGCAGTCATTGAGCGCATCGCCTGCCTGCTCGGTCCCGATATCGTCGTCTGGACGACCAATTTCTGGCTGAAAGAACCCGGCGGCGCCGAAATCCCCTGGCACCAGGATATCAATTTCTGGCCCATCGAGCCGCCCGTCAATGTCTCCGCTTGGATCGCGATCGACGAAGTGACCGTCGACAACGCCTGTGTGCGAATCATCCCCGGCTCGCATCGCCAATTCATGCAGCACAGCCAGGCGCCGGCGGAGATGGCCATCCATGAAATGGTGGATGCGAATGCCTACGATGAGAGCGAAGCGGTCAATATGGAATTGAAACCGGGCGAATTCTTCCTGTTCAGCGAGCGCTTGCTGCACGCCTCGGGGGTGAACAACTCAAACAGGCGCCGCCTCGGCTTGTCCGTCCGCGTCACCGTGCCCTTCGTACATATCTTTCAGGACGATCATCTGCATCCGGGGCATACCGCCATCCTCGCGCGCGGCAAAGATGTCATGGGCTTCAACCGCTACGGGGGCAGGCCCTAAAATGCCCGCCAAATCGGAACCGTAGGGGCGACCTATCAGGTCGCCCTCCGCGCCCGTATACGCCGGTAATCTGTGGGCGAGCGGCGCTTAGTGTCTACGCAAGCCACCGGCGCCCCTACGAATCCGGGCGGGTATTGTGTGTGGGGGTTGCACTCTAACTCATCTTCCGCCGCAGCTCTTCCATCGCGTCCTTTGAGCGCCGCCGCAGCTTGGCGCGAAAATGCGCCGCCTCAATCGCGCTGTATTTGCTGCGTACGATGCTGACGATCACCTCCGTGCATTCTTTGCAGAAGACACTCTCCGGGTCAGAAAAAGCCGTCGGCGGCAATTCCTGTTCACAGCGGACGCAGGGTTTCAACTCCGTCAACGCAGTCAAATCCTTTCGGCTAACGGGTCATTGTACGCGCAGCTGCCGTGAAATGGAATACGGGGTTGGCGGGCGGTCTCGCTTGACCTAGGTCTATAGGTGGCGCGCTTCGGCGGGCGACGCACAGGGTCGCCCCTACACATTCTCACTTCTGTTGGCTTTCCGCTCTGTGTCAGCTACAATCCTCTGTGTGTCCTCTTTTCCCTCTGTGGTGAAGAATTTGACATTGTTCTCAGCAACGGGCGATACAAACCGAGGCGCCAATCCCCTACACCCAAAATTCGACAAATTAAAATCAATGTGCCACAATGTGCCGCGGCACAAAAAAGTGTAGTGACGCAGCTTCTTCTCAACGCGGCTCTTTATTTGCAATAGTTTCCAATTCCAGCGCTGACGCCTCTTTCCGGGCGATAGGCCTACCGTGACGAGGAGAAACTGCCTTGAAGTTATGTGTGATTGAGGGCGACGGCATCGGTCACGAAGTGGTTCCGGCGGCAGTGCGCATTTTGCGCCAGGTGATGCCGCAGCTTGAAGTCATAGGCGCCGAAGCCGGATGGGACCGCTTCCAGGAAACCGGCGAAGCCTTGCCCGAAGAGACTATTGCCACCGCTAAAGCCGCCGGCGCGGTGCTCTTTGGCGCATGCAGCTCTCCATCTTACGCGGTCGCGGGTTATTCCTCGCCGATCGTCAGCCTGCGCAAACGCATGGAGACCTTCGCCAACCTGCGCCCCACGCGCTTCCTGCCCGTGCCTACCGCGCGCGCAGGCGTTGATCTCGTCGTCGTGCGCGAGAACACCGAAGACCTCTACATCGGCGATGAACAGACGAAAGACGCCGGCGATACCGGCACGGCGACCAAGCGCATCACCCGCGCGGCCACCGAGCGCATCGCCCACACCGCCTTCCGCCTGGCGCGCAACGAAAAGCGCCGCCGCGTCACCATCGTGCATAAAGGCAATGTCCTGCCCCAGACCGACGGCCTGTTCCGCCGCGTCGCCTACGAAGTCTCCAAAGCCTACAGCGATATCGAAACAGACGAGTTGCTGGTCGATACCGCCGCTTACTGGATGGTCAAGGAACCGGCGCGCTTTGATGTGGTGCTGACGCCCAATCTCTATGGCGATATCTTGTCCGATATGGCGGCGGCTTGGGGCGGCGGTTTGGGCTTGGCGCCCGCGCTCAACATCGGCGCCGCCGTCGCTATTGCCGAGCCGATACATGGCTCCGCGCCTGATATCGCCGGCAAAGGCATTGCCAACCCGACCGCCGTCATCCTCAGCGCCGCCATGCTGGTGCGCCACCATTGGAACAAGCCCGAGATCGCCGATCGCATCGACGCCGCGGTCACCGCGGCCCTCAGCAAAGGCGATTACACCGCCGACATCCTGGGCGCAAATGGCATGAGCACGGATCAATTCGCCGATATCATTTGCGAACAACTAGGCTGAAACCGTATACCGCGTGGCGCCCCTCCAATTCAGACGACAGTTGTAGGGGCGAGAGACCGGCGGTGTCAGCGGTCAGTGTCGAATGGCGATGTCGGCGGTCAGTGTCTACGCGACCTACGTGCCCCTTGTCTCGCCCTAAAGCGTATGCTATCGCTGGGTCGGGCCGCGCTATCCTATTGAGTAACCCGCTTGACTTATGCGCTTGACAGATGCCGTCTATTAGGGTAGATTAGGTTGACAATACCCCCTGGCGACCTCACGATAGCTCGTCAGGCAATTTGCGGGAGGCTAGAAAAACGATCTAGCCTCCCTGTTTATTTGAGACAAGGCAAAGGTTCAATGATGTTTCGCTTGGCGATATTTGTTGATGGTGCGTATTTGGAAAAGGTCGCCAAGAGGAATCGCGTATGGGTTGATTACGAGAAACTGTCTTCCCAGATACTAGCGAGGATCACTGCGCGAACCCCAGCAGCGCCAATTGATCTGTTGCGTACTTACTACTATAATTGCTTGCCCCACCAGAGTAATCGCCCCACTGAACATGAAAAAGATATATTCCAGAAACGCCGTGGATTCTACGACGCGCTAGAGCGGCTATCAAGTTTTACCGTAAGATTGGGTGTCGTCAAGGTTCGGGGCAGGGATAATAACGGACAGCCAATCTACTAACAGAAGCAAGTTGATCTACTGCTAGGTTTGGATTTCGCTTTGCTGAGCGCCAAGCGATCCATCACGCACGCCGCGGTCGTAACCGGCGATAGCGATATGGCGCCTGCCCTTGAAGTGGCAAAGAGGGAAGGGATTGCCGTCTGGTTATTCACCGGCGAGCCGCAAAGCCACGCGAGGGAATTGTGGCAAGCCGCCGATGAACGGGTTGATCTCGATCTACCTTTCTTGAATACGATTCGACGAGACTGACAGTTCCCACACACATCATTAGCAGCGCCGACAAATTGCTGCTTATGCTTTCGGACGACCCAATGAGTCGCTCCAACATCCCCCTCCGTTGCAGAATTGACAACTGAAGGGGC
Source organism: Chloroflexota bacterium (assembly GCA_028875185.1). Taxonomy (GTDB): domain Bacteria; phylum Chloroflexota; class Anaerolineae; order Aggregatilineales; family Phototrophicaceae; genus UBA6055. The sequence continues at coordinate 19,643 of JAPPFH010000140.1, forward strand.
GCCCCGTGTCTCGCCTCACGCCGCACTTGCGCTAAAATAATGGCAGCGTTCACAGTTCTCGAAAGGATGAAACCGCCATGGTCAGTTTCACCCGCCAAGAAGCGCTTGACTACCACCGCCGCGGTCGACCGGGCAAAATCCAGATCGCGCCCACCAAACCGCTGGACAGCCAGCTGCACCTCTCTCTGGCGTACTCGCCCGGCGTCGCTGAAGCCGTGCTCGAGATCGATAAAGACCCGCTGGCCGCCTACGAGATGACCGCGCGCGCCAACCTGGTCGCCGTCATCTCCAACGGCAGCGCCATCCTCGGCTTGGGCGATCGCGGTCCCCTGGCTTCCAAACCGGTGATGGAGGGCAAGGGCGTGCTCTTCAAGAAATTCGCCGATGTCGATGTCTTCGATATTGAGATCACCTCGCAGAGCGTCGAAGAAGTCATAGATGTCTGCAAGGCGCTGGCGCCCACATTCGGCGGTATCAACCTGGAAGACATCAAAGCGCCCGAATGCTTCGAGATCGAAGAGCGCCTCAAAGAAGAACTGGATATCCCGGTCTTCCATGACGACCAGCACGGCACCGCCATCATCTCGGGCGCGGCTTTGCTCAACGCGCTGGAGATCACCGGCAAGCGCATGGAGGATATCAAAGTTGTTATCAATGGGGCGGGCGCCAGCGCCATCGCCACCGGCAAATTCTTCAAATCGCTGGGTATCGCCCGCGAAAATATCCTCATGTGCGATTCGCGCGGCGTGCTGCATCATCAGCGCGAAGACAATATGAATATCTACAAGACTGAATTCACCGTGCCCACCAGTGCGCGCACACTGCACGAGGCGCTGCAAGGGGCGGATGCGCTAATCGGCTTGTCAATCGCCGGCGCGGTCACGCAAGAGATGATCATGGGCATGGCGCGGGATCCGCTGCTCTTCGTGCTGGCGAATCCCACACCCGAGATTATGCCGGAGCTGGCGCTGGAAGTCCGCCCCGACGCCATCATCGGCACGGGCCGCAGCGATTACGTCAACCAGGTCAATAACGTGCTGGGCTTCCCCTTCATCTTCCGCGGAGCGCTTGATGTTTACGCGACCGGCATCAACGAAGAGATGAAGATGGCGGCCGCCCGCGCCCTCGCCGCGCTGACCCATGAGGACGTGCCCGACAGCGTTCTAATGGCTTACGGCCAAGAATCGATTAAGTTCGGGAAAGACTATTTGATTCCCAAGCCGCTCGATCCGCGCGTGATGCTCTGGGTGGCGCCGGCAGTGGCGGAAGCGGCGATGGCTTCAGGCGTCGCCCGCCGTCAGATTGACATTGAAGAATACAAACACGAGCTGATCAGCCGCCAGGGCAGCGGCCGCCAGGTGCGCCAGAACATCGTCAATCGAGCGCGCGCGGGGCAGTTGCAGCGCATCGTATTCCCCGAAGGCGAAGAGCCGAAGATCATCCGCGCGGCGATGCAAGTGCGCGATGAAGGCATCGGCGAGCCGATTCTCTTGGGCCGCCCCGAGCGCATCCAGCGGATCATCGACAGCCTCGGCTTGAATTACGCGCCCAATTGCTTCGATCAATACGAGGCGGAGAACCTGGACGAGTACGGCGACCTGCTCTACGACCTGCGCCATCGCAAAGGCTTCACCTTGGGCAAGGCGCGTTCGCTCGCCCGCCAGCGCAACTACTACGCCTCGCTGATGGTCAGCAAAGGCGATGCCGACGCCATGGTCAGCGGGCTGGCTTACGAATACCCCGATGTCATCCGCCCGGCGCTGCAAGTCTTCGGCACGCAAGCAGGCGCCACCCGCGCCGCCGGCGTCTACTTGATGATTATCGATGGACGCACCTATCTCTTCAGCGACGCCACCGTCAATATCGATCCCGATGCCGAAACCCTGGCAGAGATCGCCATCCTCGCCAATGACTTCGCCCGCACCCTGGGCTTGGATCCGCGCGTGGCCATGCTGTCCTTCTCCAATTTCGGCTCCACGCCCCATCCGCACAGCGACAAGGTCTCGAGCGCTGTCGAGCTCGTTCGCGGCCGCCGTCCCGATATCACCGTCGATGGCGAGATGCAAGCCGATACCGCCGTCGTCATCGATATCATCGAAGAGCGCTACCCCTTCAGCAGCGTGCGCGATGCCAATGTGCTGGTCTTCCCCAATCTGGACGCGGCCAATATCTCCTACAAGCTGCTCTCGCGCCTGACGGAGGCGGAAGCCATCGGTCCGATTCTGCTGGGCATGGGCGCGCCGGTGCACGTTCTGCAGGCGGGCGATGATGTCGAGGATATCGTGGCGATCGCGGCGGTGGCGGCGATGGATGCGCATGGTCGCGGGGGGTAGTTTCGTCGTTTTTTGTCATCGGCTCGATTCTGACGAAAATCTTACACTTGCAGGCTTGACCGCTAGGATTTTGTGCGCTACTATAGCATTAATCGCATAGTAGTGAGGTTATGTTCAGATATGAATGGCAAACACTATACCCATTTTATGGCAGAATTAGACACCATCGCTGAGAAAATCAAAGCGTTTCCTGACAGCCTGCAAGAATCAGTCTACAGCGATTGGAGGATACTGTTGCTAGATAAGGATTTTCCGCAGGCTGTAATCAACGAGGTTGCGGAAGCGTCGCAAAATGATACCCACTCGTCTTCTGTTGTCAAGAAGGAAGAAGTAGACCGCAATTACGCGTCGGAGATTGCGGACTACTTTGAAAAATACAAGCTCTCTGAACGCAATGATATGGAGCTTAGCGCCTTCGTGGCCTACTATTTTACTATGGTCGCTCCACCGGAAAACAAGGTCGAGGCGATCAATGAAAGCCATTTGGTAGACTTGTGTACAATTACAGGTCGGAGAATTCCCGGGAGGCCCGCGGGATCGCTGAGCAACGCCAAGAACCTGAAGAGATACTTAGATCGCGTGGGGATAGGAACTTATTCGCTGACCAAAGTGGGCGAGCATTTCGTAAGGCACACACTATTGAAGGAGAAAGAATGATGGAAGAAAAAGAAATTATCGAATGGGTCTTTAGGCTTCTGCAAGTCGGTAGGCTTGTCGCTCTAACGGGTACGGCTTGGCAGAAGTTCACCGCAATATTTCGTTCGAGTTCTTCAAATAATGAAGAACTCGTTGCTTGGCTACTGTCAAGAAGTAGCATATTGCAAGAAAGAGTACGGATTCTGCTAATCCTGTACCGTTGTCAAGATTCCGCTGCCTCGGTGAACGAACTCTTTCCCAGGTCGAATGACGAAGATCTAACCATATTTCGCGAGAATGTACTTGGTGAATTGCACGTCGAAGGGCTGGTGCGTTTCGACGCAGATGCAGACAGTGTTGAGATTCTTAACAACGGACGTAAGTATCTGGAAAAGAACGTGCTGCAGCCGCATAAACCGCATTTTCACAGTTTGCAACATGGCAGTGGCAACACTTGACAGGGTGGTCGGTATGACTCTTCCTATAAAATTGTATTAACTCAGAGCAGCAATGATCTCACCAATCCGCTCTCGAAACTCCGCGACTGGTCGCAGATCCGACCGCTTCTTTGTCAACTTGAATGTAGCTGAAGAGCCTCTATCCATCGTGACCAAACGCCCCGCCTTTCCTTCCGACACATCGCCTTTGCGCCAATGCGTCAAACAATACGGTGTCGGGAGCTATACCGAGACATAATACCGCTTGATATTCCCTATGGTGTCGAATGTGATTAAACTGAAAATTGCCATTTATATCTTCAGTAGCTGTCTTCACCTCGAATGTAATACCCTCTATGCGAGCGTCCCAAGCGCTTTGGCGGCTGCCGGAACTCACCCAAGTTAGACTCAAGTGGCGACACCATTCCTCCACGAAGTTTTGACCTATATCGCCGATGTGCGTATTGCTAAGAGACTTCACATCACCTAGCGGAGCATTTACCCACTTGTTGTCATTCGCATATTTGGCGATCACAGACTGCATCAAATGTACTGCATTAGTCCATCGGTGAATCCCCCGTGTATCACAGCTTGTCGTATGTGATACATCGAGATGTGGCGACAGTTGTGCATAGCCAGATTGGAATACTTTCGCCAGTCGGTTTCATCTAGGAGCCGTACTATTTCATCCGGATCCCTTTTGAGCACTATGCCATACCCGCAGCCGTAACGCACTTCGGCGAAATCCGTGACGAGTTTGGGCGGTTCTCCATAGTATGTTCGTTGCAAGAAGTAGTCAGCTTCGCCCAGCCGATTATGCCCACATAGGCGCTCCTTGCGGATATCTACTGTGAATACGTCTATCCAATCATTACAAGTTTGTGGTGGGGGAATGTTGTTTACACCTCGGCGCCATATCTGCCAAAGCGCGTTTATTTTAACTGAATTCCCGTTTTGATCTGCAAATGCATCTGGTTGCAATGGATTGGAGTGAATAAGCTCGGCACCCTGAACACGGTGTTTAGGGCTGCCCTTTCCATCGCTCTGAAAACCCATTGGCAATATAAGTCCCATATAATTGGCGAAGTGAGCCGAGTGATTGACAAAAGCGAGAGCGAGCCAAGCTCGATAGCCAAAAGGCGGATTGCCTAAAACCGCGTACTGTTGCCCGCTTATTGGCATCCACGTCAAGTAATCGTGGGCTATAAATTCTGAGCGGGATGGTAGTATATCTATCCCGATACGACGGTCCGCTGGCATTAAATCATAGAATACACCCGTCCCCGTGCCCGGGTCTATGAAATGGTAGCTGCCAACATCAGCAAAATCGTCGCGCATAACCGAAAATAAATTTTCGCTACATTCCTTTGCCACTTCAGGCCGCGTGTAAAAGCGGTCAAGCCCGACGCTTTCACGGTCAACCCAAGTGGGAATCAATGGGCAGTTCTCCCACGCTCGGTTACGTCTTACTTTCGCCTGTTCAATTTCTCGCGCAGGATGGATTCTTATTTGGTTACTTGTCTTGGCCTTACTTACGTTTCTTGTGACTGCTGGCAGAGGTATTTGATTCATTCATGCCCCCTACTCGTGGGTGAAACTACTGCTATTGAGTCGACAATTTGAGCCTGTAAGAATTTATAACCTACATCATCAAATATAGCAAATTTGTGCGGGTGTGTGAAGTATACCATTGCCAGGTGATGACTTCACATCCAAACCGCCGACGACCGCCAACAATGTGCTACAATATCCGAAAATAAAAATGGAGGTAATCTCATGCGCTACTTCTTGCTAACCCTTATCCTGTTCCTTTGCTTCGCGCCAGCCTTGGCCACCGACTACACGCTCGACGAAACCTGCGGCCTCGCCGACGCCATCAGAGCAGCCAACGCCGACGAAGAACGCGGCGAATGCCCAGCCGGCGACGGCGCCGATGTCATCACGCTATCCGCCGACATCACCCTGGAAGGTGAATTGCCGCGCGTCCTCTCCGAACTCACCATTGATGGCGCCGGTTACAGCATCAGCGGGGACGGGCAATTCCGCATCTTATATGTCGATATGGGCGGCGCGCTGACCCTGCAAAACATCCATTTGACGGCGGGTCTGGCGCACAATGAAGTCAGCTTCACCTTCGTTGATGGCGTGACCGGCCGCAGCAAGAGCGGCGGCGCCTTGATTGCAAACCGCGGAAGCCGGCTGGAGTTGATAAACAGCCGTTTCACGAACAGTGTGGCGGAAGCCTTTGGCGGCGTTCTGGATAGCTGGGACAGCGAAATCATCGTCGTCGACAGCGAATTCAGCGGCAATATGGCCGGGGATGGCGGCGCGATCGGTTCGGCTTTCAGCTCGGTCAGCATCAGCAATAGCAGCTTCGACGGCAACACGGCAGCGCAAACCGGCGGCGCGCTGCAGGTGTTTAACGGCGCGGCGAATGTCAGTGATACGCAGTTCAGTGGCAATACAGCGGCTGAAGACGGAGGCGTGATCAACGTCTTTGCCGGCACGGTGGAACAGAGCGGCAACAGCTTCAGCGACAACGAAGGCGGTGATTGCGCCGGCTGTTGATCAGCGCGCCACATTGCCTAAATTTCGCCAAGCTATTTTGAGACCAACGCAGACCGACAGCGATGGCGCATTCTCACGGACAAAGCCACCATCACCATCACGATGATGGTGGCCACCATCACCATCATCACAGCGGCAACATCCTCGTGAAGATCGCGGGGGCGCTGCACCTGCCCGGTTTCACCCACGACCACAGCCACATCGACATGGCAGGCGACCGCGCCTTTCTCGATAATCGCCTCGCCGTCCGCACGGTCTGGATCGCCCTCATCGCCCTCGGCTTGACCACTGCGCTGCAGATCGTCATCACTATCGCCAGCGGCAGCGTCGCCCTGCTCGCCGATACCGTGCACAACCTGGGCGACGCGCTAAATTCGATCCCGTTGCTCTTCGCCTTTTACATCGCCCGCCGCGCCGCCAACAAGCGCTACACCTATGGCTACGGCCGGCTTGAAGATATCGCCGGCGTCTTCATCGTCATCTCCATCGGCTTTAGCGCCGCCTATATCATTTATGAGTCAGTCCAGCGCCTGCTGAATCCCCTGCCGCTGGAGAACCTGGAATGGATCGCGCTGGCGTCTCTGGTTGGTTTCGTGGGCAACGAATTGGTCGCGCTGATGCAAATCCGCGTCGGCCGGCAAATCGGCTCGGACGCGATGATCGCCGATGGTCAGCACGCCCTGATTGATGGCTTGACCTCGCTGGCCGTGCTGATCGCCGTGGTCGGCACGCTGATCGGCGTCCCCATCCTCGATCCCATCGTCGGCGTCGTCATCGGCATCGCCATCATCGGCATCACCTGGAACGCCATCAAGGCGGTCTGGTATCGCATGATGGACGCGGTCAATCCCCATTTGGTCGAGCATGTGGAAGCGCATGCGCGCGCCGTCGCCGGCGTCGAAGACGTGCTGACCCTGCGACTGCGCTGGGTCGGGCATCGCATGTACGGCGTGATGAAGGTGGCTGTGCCAGCTGATACCACGCTGGAGGCGAGCGCAGACATTGTACGCGCCGTTCAGCGCGAAGCGAGCCACGTCATCCCGCAGTTGGAAGAGTTGACGGTGCAGGTCCAGCTAGATTAGGGCGAGAAAGGTTGTACAACGCTTTGAGACGATAGGCGGTTGAGGAGATTGGAAAGCGCTGCATCTGTGGTACGCTGTTGATGGATTCTATACTTTTACCTTTGCCTACATGTACGGTGGATTGCCATATCAACATTTTGGCTCGTTTCGTATCATGTTGACGCAGTAGGAGGAAAAGCATGAATGAGGAAGAACGCATCATTGAAGTGACCGGACGTAACATACGCACGCCGATCACCTGGCTCAAGGACCCGACGCGCCATCTCCTCAAGATCAAGGCAGTCAACGCAAAAGACAGCAGCGAAGCCGATGCTCAGCAAACTAAACCTGATGAGACGTCCCAGGGTGAGACGACCAGTCAGCCCCGCGCGGGGTAAGCGGCGCATCCCCTGAAACGAGCGGCCCCATCTCCACGGGGGCCTGCCTTTCATTAGCGAATGAAGATCAAAAAAGCCTGCCCAATAGTGGGAAGGCTTTTTAATTTGCCTAATCGCAAGCTGCGCCGAGGCTATTCCTACCCGTCCAGCTCAGCCTGCTCTGTTGTCCGACAGCCTAATCAAAAGGTGACATCCAAAGTAGTCCAGTCGGTCGTGGATGCCGAGGCGCAAGGCGTTTGGCCAGGCGTTTCGCATACCGTTACCCTCACGCGAAAATGGATGGTCTTGCCCGCAAGGCTGGTTGGGTCTTCAGTAATGGGAGCGACGATAATCCCGGTCGTTCCCGTGCTGGGGCTGTATTGCACGTTGCTGACTTGCAAGGTCGTAAAGACGTTGGTGATGTCGCCGCCTTTGAATTGGATTTGATTTTCGTACTCGCCGTTTACGGTTGCCCAATGGAATTTCATTCGGCCGTCATCGTAGATGATGTCAAACACGAAGTTACTGACGCTTTGGGTGTTTTGCGCCTGCAAAGGCAGAGCGGCCAAGGGCATGATCAGCCCGATTATGAAACTGGCGATCTTGATAGCGCTACGGGTTTTCATCATATCCATGCCATCCTTTTCTGAACGGGTTCTATTTTCATCATAAGCGAGTTTGTTATTCGCAGTCAAGTTTTTTGGCTGATCTGACAGTAACGGGAATTGGCTCTGCTGCGCTATCGCCTCAAAACACGCTGAGCGAGGCAGAGCGAATCATCGAAGTAAGAATCGAAAATGCGCGCGCGCCGATCACCTGGCTCAAGGACCCGACGCGTCATCTCCTCAAGATCAAGGCAGTTAACGCAAAAGACAGCAGCGAAGCCGATGCTCAGCCAACTAAACCTGATGAGATGTCCCAGGGCGAGACAACCAGTCAGCCCCGCGCGGAGTAAGCGGCGTATCCCCTGAAACGAGCGGCCCCGTCTCCACGGGGCCCCGCCTTTCTTCAGCGAATGAAGATCAAAAAAAGCCTGCCCACTAATGGGAAGGCTTTTTGATTTCGCCTGATCGCAAGCTGCGCCGAGGCTATTCCTGCGCGTCCAGCTCCGCCTGCTCAGCGGCGATGCGCTCCGGCGTGCAAGATTGGCTCGCCAGGAATGACAAAAATCCCGAATCGCCCGCCTGCCGGTCTTCCAGAGCGCGCACATCGCCCGTCCGCATCTCATGCTGCACCCGCTCGGACAGCGTCGTTTCGCCGTCGGCGATCACCGCGTCGGCTTGGTCGAGGATCTCTTGTG
>JAPPFH010000033.1 GCA_028875185.1 Chloroflexota bacterium
TATCCCAATTCTGCCGTCGAGTCACCCTTCCCTAGTTCACTGGGGAAGGGCCGGGATGGGGTAAGATGTACGGAAAACAGGCGTTCTGCAGTACCGGACAAGCCTTGTAGAAGCGACCAACCCGGTATTCCGCCAAATCAACATAATACGCATTCGGGCGACCTGATAGGTCGCCCCTACAATTTTGCAGAGATGTGGCGAATATCTGCGGATGGCAACACAAGCTGAATTGCATGCGGCCTTAAAGCGGGCAACGGCGCCCGAGTTGCGTCGGGACCTGGCGCTGGAGCTGCTCGACAAGACGAGCAGCCGGCAGTATCTCGACGAATGCTTGAGGACGCTCCTATCGAAGCGCGTCACAGCAACACTGGACGAAAGCCACCGCCATGCGCTGCGTGATAAATGCCTAAGCTATTACACTGACAGCAAACGTGATAAAGCCGGCTTACTGCGTGAGAGCTTGACGCGGCTGCTGGTCCACATTGAGCATCCCGCTGATGCCGACATCTATACGCTGGGCGTCGAGACATATTATTTGCAGCCGGTCGATGATGTGGCGCAGAATTTGCGGTCGGTCGCGCTGGCTGGTTTGGCGCCGATTGATCCGCCGCTCGCCTGCCTCTACGCAACTCGCTTCCTGGGCGAGCCACACACGTCTGTCTTCAACTGCGAGCCGGCGATGACTGCGATTGATGTGCTGGTCGCTTCGAATCAGAGGCTGCCGATCTATCAGTTTCTATTGCGCGGCGGCGTTGAGATGGCGGAAAGCGGGCGCGGCGAACTAACCGGCAGAGCGCTTGAGTCGCTCGGCAGCGACTTTCCCGATTCGCTCTACGAAAGCCTGATTGAGCAATACCGGGCGATCGACCAGCCGACGGCGACGATGGGCATCATCAATTGCGTCATTGAGGGACGCGGGGAGGCGCTGTACGATCGGCTGGAGACCGTGATCCTGTCAACGCGGGATGACGACCTGCGCCGTTACGGATTAGTGATGATGGCGGCGGCCCGCGATGACGAATTGGGCGAGCGCCTGCTGCGCCTGGCGAAGACCGCGCGGACGGATGACCTGCCGCTATTCACTGAGGCGGTTGAGATATGTCACTTGCCAGAGCGGGATGAGACGCTGGCTCATCTGCGGCGAAGATTGGGTTAACGCAGCTCGGGCAAGTAAATCGAAGTAAATGCACCTTCAATCTGCAATGCAAGGTTTTGCAGCAAGGCGGCTGCGGGCGCTTGCTTCAGGACATCACTCGCAACCAGCACATCCAGCGTCGCCAGGAAACGCCCGCGCGGAAGCAGCGCCAGCAAATGAGCGCCCTCGTCGCCGCCGCAAGTTGCAGCCTGCGACCGATAGACATTGGAGGCGGATTCATCGCGGGCATAGCCGTAGCTGTCCAGCCATTGCAGCATAAAGGCATCGTTGGCGGCGGCGCGGGCTGAGGCAGCGTCGGCATAGACATCGACCCAGTAACCCAGCGAAGAAAAGAAGACCGCGGGATCGCAGTCGCCGTTGGCAATTTGCATGCGGTAACGATACTGGTGTCCATGTTCCTCGGCGAATGTCGCGAAGCCATCCAGCAGATTAACCGCCACAGCGGCCGTCGCCAGCTCTTCAGTCGATAAATAGCCGGACAGCTCTTCGTCAAGCGGCAGCGAAGGCGGCAATCCCTGGGCAAATGCGCCAAAGGCAGCCATCACTTGTTCCGGCGTAGCTAGCTCAAGATCGACCACAGCGCTGCTATCCACCGCCAACGGGTCGGTGATGATAAGCACGGTCTGCAAGGTCTCGCCCGCTTCCGCAGCCGCGCTTGGGTCGCGCTCGCGGATTGATTCGACGACATCTTGCCCGATTAGCACATCGCCGAAGATTGTATGTTTGTAATTGAGATGCGGCGTCGGGGCGGTAGTGATGAAAAACTGGCTTCCGTTGGTGCCCGGTCCGGCGTTGGCCATCGCCAACAGCCCGGTTCGGTCAAAGGTGAGAAAACCGACGGGCTCGTCCTGGAACTGGTAGCCCGGTCCGCCGCGGCCGGTGCCGGTCGGGTCGCCGCCTTGCGCCATGAAGTCGGGGATGACGCGATGGAAGGTAGTGTTGTCATAATAGCCCTGCTGCGCCAGGAAGACGAAGTTATTCACTGTGATCGGCGTCAGGTTCTCGTAGAGGTCGACATAGATCGCGCCGGCGCTGGTGCAGAAGATGGCGCGATAATCAAGATCGGGGTCAAGCACCTGTTCCGCCATCTCGAATTGCATCATTGTCAGCGGAGCGGGCTCGGCCGCGTCGCAGTGTTCTTGTGGTGTAAGCGAATCATAGGCTGTCGTTGAAATTACCGCCCCGACGAAGACGATAAGCGCGGCAATGCAGCGTTTTACAATCATGACTTCTTCCTTCGGCAACTGGCGAGCAAGGCACTGCCTTGTCTCTGCATTGTGCCCCACTGTTGAGCGCTTGCATAGGCAGGGCTCGCGCCTCCATCCCTGGCCATACAAGGCTTGTCCGATACTGTGGCAAATCAGGATACCCATGAAGCAAATTGCCCGCATACCCCCACCCCAAACCCCTCCCCGACGGGTCAGTGTCTTCGCGACCCCATGAAGACTGACGACAGGACAAGTTTGGTCTAATCGAAAATATATGGCCCAAGTTAGACTTCGAAAGCATCTATCCTGGCGAAAACTGTAGGGGCGACCCAGTGGGT
>JAPPFH010000079.1 GCA_028875185.1 Chloroflexota bacterium
GGCGTATGGGTCTCAGTCGGCAGCGGCGTATCCGTTGGCAGCGGCGTATCGGTTGGCAATGGCGTATGGGTCTCAGTCGGTACGTGTGTATTTGTCGGCAGCGGTGTGTTTGTGGCAGACGGAAAAGCGGTCGCTGTCAAAGTCGAGGCAGTCGCGCGCGTCGCCGTAACCTCTTCCGCTGACGGCGTGTCGGTGAATACTGGATCGCCTGTGGCGGTTGCTGTCGGAAGCGCGGTGCTTGTCCCTGTGGCTGTTGCGGTCGCCGTTGGCGTATCGGTCGGCGCCGGCGTAAATGTCGCCGTCGGCGGCGGCAACTGCACGGTGAAGGGCAAGCTGATCGTGGATGTCTCGCCGCCTTCGTTTGTGACCGAAACCAGCGCCTCATGCTCGCCATCGCCTAGCGCTTCCGCTGGAATAATAAAAGCTTCGTCTTCGACCACTTCGGCTGGTCCGCCGTCGTACGATACTTCAATGCGCGCGATCTCGGTTTGTCCACCGGCGTCTACATTGACTTCCCGCGGCTCGCTGATAACCGCGTCAACAGCGATGCCGCTTAACGACGCCGTCGGCGCCAAAGCCGCGACCTCGAATTCAATAGTCTCTAGCGTCTCCGCGCCCGCTTCATCAACGGCGCGTATGGCGATCGAATTCGGCCCCGGCGGCAGATCGGCCGCGTTCAAGCTGAACTCGAAGCGGTCGCTTTCGACCAGCGCGCCCACATCCGGTTCAACGCTCAGGCTGACGATTGGCGACTGACCCGTCGCTGTAATGCTGCCGGTTACGATGTCGCTGACCACCGTCTCCGGTGTCAAGCCCCCGATCTCCAAGCGCGGCGGCAGCGTCTCCACTTCAAAGGTCTTCTCGACCGTTGTGGTCTGGCCGCCGGCGTTGGTGGCGCGGATGCTGAGCCTGTGTTCTTTCGGCAGCAGATCAAAGGGATCTAGATCGAATTCGTAGGGCGCCTCGCTATCCGTATGAATCACTTCGCCATCAACGATGAATTCGACCTGGGTGATCTCTGTTTGCCCGCCGGCGTCAACCGAAATCACTTCGGCTTCGGCGACGTCATCTTCCGCCGCCGGTTCAAAGTCATCGGATACGGTCGGCGGCAGGGCGGCAATCTCAAATTCGGCGCTTAGTGTGCCGATATCGCCCTCGACATCGGCAACCGTGATATCAAGCTGATGCTCGCCCGGCTCTTCTTTGACCGGCTCGATCGTGAAGGTCTCGTCCGTGGAAACTACCTCGCCATCGAGCGCGACTTCAATGCTCTCGATATCCTGATCGGCGAGGATCTCGACTGTGATTTGTGTGTCTTCGGTCAGCGCCTGGGCAAAGAGGTCATCGGGCAAGAAAAGCAGGGGCACCGGAATCGGCGTACGCAGGGTGGCGCCGCCCGATGCGCTCTGTCCATCGGCCGCGGTCACGTCGAGCGTGAAATCATATCGTGTGCCATCAGCCGGAATATCGGCGCTCATCGTGACGATGTATTGGCTGCGGAAGAGAAAAGCCAGGTTGCTGTAAATGTCGCCTAGTTCCTCCGGCAGCGGCGCATTATAAAACTGGGCGTTGGACTCGGTCGCGATTGCTTCGAGGAAGCGCTGGTCGATATCCCAACCGAGACCGATCGAATACACCGGCACGCCGTGAATCGTCGCGGCGCGGATGCTTTCAGCGCGCGACCGCTCGCTGACGCCGCCGTATTCGCCGCCATCACTGAGTATCACCACCGCTTTGCGATCGAGCGGCGCCTCGTTGGCGATTTCGATGGCGCGGAAGGTGGCATCGTAAAGCGCCGTCTGCCCGCCGTAAGCCAGGTTTTCAAACTGGGCGAAAATCAATTCGCGATCCGTCGTAAAGTTGACCAGCAGGCGAACGCGATAATTGAACGTAACCAGGGCGACCGGGTCGTTCGGTCCGAGCGCGTTCAGGTAAAGGCGCGCCGCCGCCAGCGCTTCTGATAGCGGCTTATCCGCCATGCTGCTGCTCGTGTCTATCACCAAAACACTGGCGAAAGCCAGATCGTCATCGGTGACGTTCTCGACACGGGTGACAGTCGCCAACCCGGCCAAATCCCCGCCAATCGAGAAGTTGCCCTGCGTTAAGCCCGAAACCAACTGTCCGCTGGAATCGAGGATGCTGGCGTGAATGGCGATTTCTGATAAGTCAGTAGGGTCAATGCCGATGATATCGAGGCTGATGCCAACCTCATCCTGCATGAACGCGATGCTGAATGGCAGCAGCAAGAGTGTGGCGAGCACTAATCGCAACGCGGGTCGCTTCAATTCGGATTCTCCAACGGATTTAGCGGCGGCAAAAGCAAGCGCAGAATTTAACGCATTCTAGTCGCTGTGTCACCCATTTCCCTGATACATCGGGATTATAGAAAATGATTGGCGGGAATTGTAGCGGAAAGACGAAAAGCGCAAAGATTAGAGGCTTGTCCGATATTGGGTGATTGACCCGCGATTCTACCCCCATCCCCGAAGGTCTATGTCTACGTGACCCCGCTTCTTGCCGTAGTGCAGTGTCTACGCGCACCCCACAAGGAGGGAAGGGGAGTTTTCCAGCGTCTTCGCGCAAATTAAGCCCCTCCCTCTTCATGGGCTGAGGACAGGACAGTTTTGCAGCGAGCAGAATTTCGTCGCAAATTACTTGTTTTCTTGGGCTATTTCGGGCGACCCACTGGG
>JAPPFH010000091.1 GCA_028875185.1 Chloroflexota bacterium
TGACGCTTTCGTCAGCCGGAAAGCTCTCCAACTCTTTGACATCGTGGCGCATGAATGCGGCGGGGAAAGCCTCGGTGCGTCCGCCTTTTTCGAAGGACAGCACCACAAATTTGAAGCGGCTGTCCACGCCCTCGAAGATGGCTTTGCGATTCTCGAAGCCGAACAAGCCGCTGACATCGTTTTTCTCAAAGAGCATCTGGCGCAGCTGCTTTGTGCCCAGGTCGCTGTAGATGCCCGATGGAATCACGATGCCGCAGGCGCCGCCGGCGCGCAGCAGGTTGACGCACTGCTCGCTGAAGAGCTTGTAGAGGTTGATGTCCGTGCCCTGCTTGCGCCCGTCCACGCGCGAAATCTGATTCTCGTATTGCGGCGCGCTGCGATAGAAGGCGCTGACATGGCGGTAGCCGCTCTGGTAATCCAGGTAATCGCCGCGGATGGCCGGGTCTTCCAGCAGCGCCGCTTTGATTTGCCGTTTCTCGACGCGGTTGGCGCGTTTCTGCCGGATGCGGTCGTCGTGCTGGGCGAAGAATTCTTCGTCTTGCGGCTTGAAGACCTCCCAGGGCGGGTTGGTGATGATGACGTCAAAGCCGCCGCGGGTCTTAATGATCTCGTCAAATTCGTAGCCCCAGTGGAAGGGCTTCAGATCGTCGATGTCTTCAATCGCCAGCGGACGCTTTTTCGCCTTGCCTTTGAGCTGCGCCTGTTCGTATTGGATTTTCAGCGCGCGGAAGTCGTCCAGCAGGATCTCGTTCAGATTGCCTTGCGCGGCCGCCCGCTGCGCGTTGATGCGGTCGCGCAGGGATTGCAGGGACGGCATATCATGCCGCCCGCCGCCAGGCCCGTGCAGGCTTGTCGTATCACGATACAGCGCAATCAGCCGATTCTTCTCCGCCAGCGCGCGCCGGTAATCCTGCGCCTTGACGCGCTGCATCATATCTTCCATCTGGACGCTCTCATCAAAGCGCTTCTCATCGACGCTGAGCAATCCAATCAGCGAGTTGCCAGCCATGATGTTGAAGTCGATATTGGGCAGCGGCTCCAGGTCTTTGCGCGACTGCGCCGCCCCCACCAGCGCCAGGAAGAGCCGCAGCCGGGCGATCTCGGCCGCTTCGTCCATGATGTCGACGCCGTAGAGGTTGTCCGTGATGATCTGCTTGCGGATGTAATAGCTGAGCGACGGGTGCTCGCGCCTGATTTTGCCGAGCTCGCCGCTGAGATAGCGGTCGTTCAGCACATCTATCTTGCCGTAGACGACGCCGTAGATGTTGAGCAGATTCTTCATGGCGGCGACCAGGAAAGCGCCCGAGCCGCAAGCCGGATCCAGGATGGAGAGCTTGGGCAGGATTTCCTGTATCAGCCGGCGGCAGAGATCGGCGTCCAGCCGCATCAGCGCCTCGCTCAAGTCATCGAATTGGCGGACGCTGTTCTGGTTGACCTTGTCCAGAATCACGCTGTGGATGCCGCGCTCGCAGAGATATTCGGTGATCTCGGTGCGGGTGTAATATGCGCCGAAGGCTTTCTGGTTGATGTATTTCTCGAAGATGTAGCCCAGCACATCGGGGTTGAGCTCGTTGTCGCGCGCGCCCGGCGTGTCGTCCAGATGCCAGGAATAGCGGCCGAAGAGGCGCAAGACGTTCTCAAAGGCGGCGTCGGGGATGTGGATTGAGCCGTAATCCAGCTCGAGCTGGTGGCGGATGAACAAGCCGCCATTCAGATAGGGGATGGCGCCGAGCAAGGCATTCGCCTGTGGGCTGCGCTCGCGCTCCGGCTTGGCGAAGCCCTCGAAGAAGAGCGCATCGAGAAACTTGCTGTAGTAACGGTCGGTTCCACGAGCTTTGCTTTCATCCAGCTTGTCATCAAGATAGTTGCCGTTGCCCTGGATGAAGCCGCGCTTCTGCAGGAAGTAGATGAACATCAGGCGGTTGAGCAGCACTGAGGCGTACCAATTGCGGTCAGACTCTTGATCAATGCCTGCGATCATGTCGATGAAGTCGAGCCGCAGCCCACTGAATTCGCTGTAAAACTTCTTGGTGACGCGCTCGATATCCAGGGCGGCGGCCAGGCGGCTGGTCACCTCGCTGATGGGCAGCGTGCCGTCCGCGCGCAGCTCGTCCATGTCGATGACCATGCCATCGATCTTGCTCATGAACAGATCGCCGGGCTGCCCCTTGAAATAGTGATGCCGGCGCGGGCGCCGTTTGCCGTCTTCGCGCTTGACCCAGTACATCATGCTCTTGGAGCGGTCGCGGTCGTCATCCAGGAAGATGATCACATTCTCGTGCGACAGCTTCGCGATCTGTGTGTGGATCTTGTCGCTGGCGTCTCGGTTGGGCAGCGTGCCGTCGGGCGCGGCTGGGTAGATTTCCAGCACGGACACGCCGGACATCTCGGCGATGAGGCGGCGCAGATAGCCCGTATCGCCGATCGGCAGCGGGCGCGATTCGGGCGCGCTGTTCCAGCCCATTTCCTGGATGAAGAGTGTTCCGAAATCAAACTCAGTCAAGAGTCGCCGCGCTTCTGTGCGGTTCAACGCCATAGCCCTTTACCCTCCTAACCTATTGTTGTTGTAAGGCTTGATTGGTATTACAAGACCGGCATGAAAAATGGGCAGAATACTGC
>JAPPFH010000006.1 GCA_028875185.1 Chloroflexota bacterium
TAGGTCGCCCGAATTTCTTTGTGTAACGCGGGCGGCATGATATGCCGCCCCTACAGCTTTAGCCAGGATTGATGCTTTCGAAGTCTAACTTGGGCCATATATTTTCGATTAGACCAAACCTGTCCTGTCGTCAGCCATTGCTATGGGGGAGATTTAACAGGGGGTGAAATCAGCCTACCGCGCCGCCGCCATCGCCTGTTCAATATCCTCGATGATGTCATCGATATGCTCGATGCCGACGCAGAGGCGGATCGTCTCCGGCGTGACACCAGCGGCGACTTGCTCTTCCGGCGTCAATTGGCGGTGCGTGGTCGAAGCCGGATGCGCCGCCAGCGACTTGGTATCGCCGATATTCACCAACCGCTTGAAAATCTTCAGCGCGTCATAGAATTTCACGCCGGAGTCGAAGCCGCCCTTGATGCCAAAGGTCAGCAGCGCCGCGGGCTTCCCGCCGGTGTATTTCCGCGCCAACTCATAATAGGGCGAGCTTTCCAGCCCGGCGTAGGTGACCCACTCGACCTGATCATGATCCTCAAGATGTTTGGCGACCGTCAGCGCATTGTCCACATGCCGCTCCATGCGCAGCGCAAGCGTCTGCAAGCCTTGAATCACGAGGAAGGCGTTGAAGGGGCTAAGCGCGGAACCGGTGTTGCGCAGGGCGACAACGCGGGCGCGGGCGATATAAGCGGCTGGCCCCATCGCGTCTGTGAAGACCACGCCGTGATAACTCGGCTCGGGACTGCTGAACATGTAGAAGCGCTCGGCGTGCTTTGCCCAATCGAAGATGCCGCCATCGACCAGGATGCCGGCGATGCTGTTTCCGTGCCCGCCCATATACTTCGTCATGGAATGCAGCACGATATCGCAGCCGTGCTCGACCGGGCGGCAAAGCGCCGGCGTCGGCACCGTATTGTCAACGATGACGGGCACGCCATGCGCATGCGCCATATCAGCGATCGCGGCCATATCCGGGATGTTGCCGGCCGGGTTGCCGATCGACTCGCAGAAGACGCCGGCGGTTTTGTCGTCGATGTGCTGGGCCAGGTCATTGGGGCTGTCGCCATCGGCGAAGCGCACATCAATGCCCAGCTTGGGCAGCATGTGGCGGAAGAGCGTCCAGGTGCCGCCATACAGCTGGGGCACGGTGACGATATTGTTGCCCGCTTCCGCCAGATTGAGGATAGAGTAAGTGATCGCGGCCTGCCCCGATGCCAGGGCCAGCGAGGCGACGCCGCCTTCCATCGCCGCCACCCGCTGCTCCAGCACATCGTTGGTCGGGTTCATGATGCGCGTATAGATATTGCCCGGCACCGCCAGGTTGAATAGATCGGCGCCGTGCTGGGCGTCATCAAATTCGTAGGCGACGGTCTGATAAATCGGAACCGCGACCGCCTTGGTCGTCGCTTCGCTTTCGTAGCCGGTGTGGATGGCTTGGGTCTCGAGCTTCATCGAATCGTCTCCTGAGTTCGTTTGCGTCTTATTTTAGCGGCATACTTTACCGCATATTCCGCGAGATGCGAGTGGCAAAGTCGTTGGCAAGTCTAAGACTGCGCCCCTCGCTTCCAGCGCGCGCCCGCCTGCTCGACCGTGGCGATGACCACGCCGTAAATCACCAGGGCGCTGCCGATGACTTGCACGAGCGAGGGGACTTCGCCGAATAACAACAGGGCGATCACAGCGCTGCCGACGACGGCGATTTGCAGGATGATCGCCAAAGCGGTCGCGGTGAAATGCTGCAAGGCGAGGTTCATCAGAAGATGCCCCATCGCCTGCGCCAGGATCGTCACGATGATGACCCAGAGATAGCCCCGCGCCGAATATCCGGCCACTGGCGTTCCGCTGAAGCCGACGAATACGCTCGTCACCAAAGCGGCGCTGAAGAATACGAGGAAGCTGTAGAGCAGCGGCGGGATGACGTTATTCAGCTGCCGCCCGATGAGCAGATAAGCGCCGAAGCAGAGCGAGCCGATCAGCGCCAGCGCGCCGCCGAGCAGGGGATCGCTGCCCGCTTCAACCGCAGTCAAGCCGCCCAGCCCGACAAGCGCCACGCCAATAATCGTCAGCGGCAAGCTCAGCCAGAAGCGCCGCGAAAACACCACGCCGAAGATGAGAATCTCTGGCAGCACGATCCACAGCGGCGTCGTCCGCCGCAGCAAACTGGTCATCAGCACGCTGGTGTATTCCAGGGAGACGAAAAGCAGCAGCAGGTTCAGCGCCAGCCAAAAGCCGGAAATGCCGGAAAGCAAGACTTGCCGCGCCGTAAGGCTGGATACCTCTCGCCGATAACGAAGCCAGATCCAGGGCAGCAGCGCAAGCGAGACGAGCCACAAGCGTATCAGCACGATAACCAGCGACGGCACGCCATGGCTTTGGGTGATGCGAATCGCGATCGGCGTCACGGCCGCGGAAAAGATCATCGTCAGGATGATGAGCAGACGCCGTCGGTCGAGCATGGTCAATCTTGAGGGTGCGCCGGGCAAATTCGCGCCATGCTAGCACAGCCGCCAATGCCTGCCTAGCCTGCGGCAATTGCTCGGTTGGCGGGTTAGGAAATGGCAGTTGTGGTGAATGTGTTGATATATCCCTCGTTTCCCCCACCCTAAATCCCTCCCCCA
>JAPPFH010000145.1 GCA_028875185.1 Chloroflexota bacterium
TATCATATCGACATTCAGACTTTTCAATGCTCAAGTGATTTCACATAAGGCGTATTGATGTAAAGACTCATCAGAAATACAGCGCATCCTCTACGGGCAAGATGGCGAATCTGATGAATCCGCGCCTATTGTACCAGCGGGAGATAGCGGTTTCGAATTGATTTTCGAGAATCGCCCCGACGCTCTTGCATTACGCTGTGTGATTATCTTTGACCGCAAAGAACGCCAGGGAATTCTTATACGCCGGCGACAGAATCAGATAAAATCCGCCACAACTTCAACCGATAACAAGGGTGGTGATATGACACGACGCAAGCGCTACGCCATCGTCGGCACGGGATCGCGCGCCGGCATGTATATCGACGCGGCAAACGGCAATTACAGCGACTGCGCTGAACTGGTCGGGCTCTGCGACCTGAGCCAGACGCGCATGGATTGGCACAATGGGCAATTGCGGGGACGCGGACTGGCGCAAGTGCCGTCCTACCACGCTGAGGACTTCGACCGTATGATCAGCGAGAGCGAGCCCGATACGGTGATCGTCACGACGGTGGATGCCTGGCATCACGACTATATCGCGCGCGCTGGATCATGGCTGCGATGTCATCTGCGAAAAGCCGCTGACGACAACGCTCGACCGCCTGCAGTTGATCGACGAGGCGATGAAACGCAGCGGCAAGTCGCTGCGCGTCACCTTCAATTATCGTTATGCCCCCGCTTACGCGCGCTTCCGCGAGCTCATCCGCGACGGCGCCGTGGGGCGTCCCTTGGCGGTCGATTTCTCCTGGGTTTTGGATACCAGCCACGGCGCCGATTACTTCCGGCGCTGGCACCGGGAGAAAGAAATCAGCGGCGGTCTGCTGGTGCATAAGGCAACGCATCATTTTGATTTGGTCAACTGGTGGATTGATTCGCATCCCAGGCAAGTCTTCGCGTTGGGCGATCTGCTGTTCTATGGGAAAGCAAACGCCGAAGCGCGCGGCGAGCACTATCCATACGCGCGCTACACAGGCGAAGACGCGGCGCTGGCCGACCCCTTCGCCTTGCGCCTGGATGAAAAGGAAGCCTACGCCGGACTTTATCTGGCGGCAGAGGGCGAAACGGGCTATATCCGCGACCGCAATGTCTTCGGGGAGCCAATCACGGCCGAGGACACGATGACGGTGACGGCGCGTTATGCCAATGGCGTCTTGCTGTCGTATTGTTTGGTCGCCTACGCGCCCTGGGAAGGGCTGCGTATCGCCGTCACCGGGACGAAGGGACGCCTGGAGATGGATATCACCGAGACAGTCACACATCTCAAGCCGGACAGCGCTGCCAGCAAAGGCGCGTTCAAGCGGACGGCGATCCGCGCTTTCCCGATGTTTGGCGAAGCTCGCGAGGTGGAGGCGCCAGTCGCTGAGGGCGGGCATGGCGGCGCCGATCCGCTGATGCTGGCAGACTTGTTCTCGCCGGATCCGCCACCCGACCCGCTCAAGCGCGCGGCGACCTATATCGATGGCGCGGCATCGGTCTTGGTGGGCATCGCCGCTAATATGTCGATCGAGAGCGGGAATCTGGTTGAGGTGGGGGAGTTGTTTGATTTGGCGAGGTAGGTCGCCCGTCCATTAGACGAGAGTTCTAGCCTCATACAGTTTGAACAAGAATATGATTCCGCTCTAACATAATGCTGACGACGCTCCAAGATAGGAGTTTTTCCGTGTTCTCTAAGCAGTCGGAACGGTTCTGTTTGCCCTTCAGCTGCAAATGAAGCCGCTGCATCATCGTGTTTTCTGATTTGTTCGATTATAGTGCTTGTGAACGATAAGCAAGGGTGGGGGCGTTTTGATTAGAATTGATTCGTCCATGTTTTGTAGAGGCTACGTGATGCATCCTGACGGCGATATAACTTTGTGGCGCGTCTTCACAGAGATTAATATCGACACAGAACTTCCTGATGAGCCGCAATCCACGCTTATTTTGAACCCGCCGGTCTGGCTGGTCGCTTCATGGCTGATAGAAGAAGCGGCTGATATGAAACTGTACAGCGCGGTCGCGCGCTGGCTGGCGCCACGGGATCATCGCGTTCTGCGCGAGACGAGATTTGAACTCGACTTTCGAGAAGCGTTTAGGCAAATATATCGCCTTCAAATTGAAGAGTTGGACTTTGTAGGCGAGGGTCATTATGAGTATCATGTTGAAATATTGGGCGACGCTGGATGGGGCGAGATCTCACGAAACAGCCTATTCATCACCAATGGCGTCCCGTAGGCAAGACTTAGAGGAGAGACGAGATGGAGCGGATAGTTGTCACTTATAGGACAAGCTGCTCAATCCCAAAAGTCGAGATTCCGGGCGGGAATCGCGAAACGAGACCAGATCGTAAGGCAGCCAAGACGCCCGCAGCTTGTGCGGATGACACCAAGTTGCCGGCGTCAAAGAAAAAGCCTTAAAGATTCCGACTAGTACCGCTAGTTGGGAAATGAACCGTCGCCATGCGGCTGGCCGCAGGTGCCGGGAAAGTGTTAGCGATAGCGCGACTCGGGGTGTGGTGAATGTGTTGATATATCCCTCGTTTCCCCCACCCTAAATCTTGTTCC
>JAPPFH010000025.1 GCA_028875185.1 Chloroflexota bacterium
CCCCTACATTGTTGTCAAACTGGGTAGCTCATATCCGCAATATTCACCACTCCCCTGTCCCTTCCCGTTTGCCCTGTATGGCCTCTGGTCTATAATGCAGGCATGAGCGCCAAGCCAATTGACATGTTGGAACGCCAACTCCAGGATTTAATCGAAGGCGCGTTTAGCCGTCTCTTCAGCCGCTCCATACATGCGCGCGATATTGCCATTCTGCTCCTGCGCGCGATGGAAGACGAGGCCTATCACGCGGGGGCGAACCAGACAAACATGATAGCCCCGGATGCTTACACCATATTCCTGAGCCCGGATATTGCCGCCAGGTTCATTACGCGATTTCCCGATTTACCAGCGCGATTGGCGAAATTGCTCGCCGACCTCAGCCGAGAATCAGGACACTTGCTGCTTGCCGTTCCCGTTGTATCAGTTCGCGCCGACGATCACTTGCAGGCGCATCAAGCCCGTGTCGCCGCCGCGCACAGCCCGGCAGCGCGCGCCAAAACAAACCGGATGAACGCAGTTTCTCCCAGCGAGGCTACACCGGCCTTGGCAAGGGTGGCGCGCCTCCAGATCCAAGGCGTCGACGATGTGCCCTTGACCAAGACCGTCATCAATATCGGACGAGATAGCGCGAATGATGTCGTCATCAGCGATGTCTTTGTATCCCGTCGGCATGTTCAACTACGCGAACATTCCGGCGTCTATACCTTGTTTGATGTCAATAGCCGTGGCGGCACCCTGGTCAACAATGCCGTCGTCAGCGAACATCGCTTGCAAAACGGCGATGTAATTCGCATCGGTCACACCGATGTCGTATACGCCGACGATGTTCCTTACGACGATAGCGACGGTACGACTCAGATTTTGCCGCTGGACTAGGTCGATGCTTTGAGTGTTGAAGCCGCCATCTTTATTTTGCGCCTGCTCGCCGCGCTTAGCCTGATCGGATTCCTGGCGCTACTCTTTGCAGCAGTCTGGCGCAGCATGCGGCAGATTGACCAACAGCTTGCGGCGGCGCGCACAGCATACGGATATCTGACCATGCAGTCGCGCGACCGAAGCAAGCCGCCCGGGACAGCCCAACGATACCCCTTGCATGCCATTACCACCCTCGGCCGATCGGCTAGCAGCACGATCGTCGTCAACGACGAGTTTGCCAGCAGCATTCATGCGCGCATCATATTGGAAGCTGACCAATGGTGGCTGGAAGACCGGCGCAGCCGCAACGGCACTCGCCTTAACGACGCCGCAATTGAACAGCGGACCCTGCTCGCCGACGGCGATGTGATCGGCATTGGCAAAATCTGCTACCAGTTGTCGCTCGATGCGGTATCGGAGAGCTAAGCGCCGGTCAATTCCGCGTGGCGCCGCGGCAGTCAAAATTGTCACGCCAATGATGGAGGAACGGACGATGGAAGAAGTCAAAATCGCAGTGATCGGCGGATCGGGCTTATATGATATGGCGGCGATTTCAGATGTCGCTGCGATTGATGTCGATACCCCGTTTGGCCGACCGAGCGGCGCGATCCGAATTGGCAGCTTGAGCGGCAAGCGAGTCGCCTTCCTGCCGCGCCACGGCGACGGGCATGCGCTCTCGCCATCGACTTTGCCCTACCGCGCCAATATCTATGCCTTGAAGCGTCTGGGCGTCCGCTTCATCATCGCCGTAAACGCCGTCGGTTCGCTTCGAGAAGATTACGCGCCAGGCCATATCATCACGCCCGATCAAATCATCGATTACACCATTCAGACGCGAGCGCGATCTTTCTTTGAAGACGGCGTCGTCGCTCACGTTTCTGTCGCTGACCCGATGAGCGCATACCTGCGCCATCTCATCGCCGACGCGGCTCAGGCTGTCGGCGCGACGGTTCACCGCCAAGGAACCTTCTTGATCGAAGACGGACCGCGTTTCGCCACCCGCGCCGAAAGCCATATGTTCCGCGCCTGGGGATGCGACCTCATCGGCATGACCGCCGCGCCCGAAGCATTCCTCGCGCGCGAAGCCGAAATCGCCTATGCCTCGCTGGCGCACGTCACCGATTATGACAGTTGGCACGAGTCGGAAGAAGCCGTTACCTCGGACATGGTGATCCAAACACTGGCGACGAATATCAACGCCGTTCAATTGGCTTTGGTCCAGGCAATCACACAGTTGCATGAAGACAAGATTACGCCGGCGCATACCGCCCTCGATACCGCTCTGGCGACGCCGCGCGCGGCAATGGACGCAGGCGTGATTGAAAAACTGCGCCCAATCCTGGCGCGCGCCCTCGGGCTGGACGCCGAAACCAGCGAAGCGCAATGAGGCAGCCCGCGCAAACGCCCGCCAACAGGCGCTTCGCCTACCTCCTGCTCGTCTTCGCCACCATTTCGGTATTTGCCGGAATGGCCGCGATAAGCTTGACGCGCCCGTCAGGACCTGGTCTTTGGGTCGGTCTTCTGATCTGGATAGCCTCCGCGCTCGTGGGCACGGCGATCTTGAACCGCCGCCTCCCGACGCACGATCCACTTCTTTTTCCCCTGGTGATGTATTTGAGCGGCTGGGGGCTGGTCGCTATCCAAGGCCTGGCGCCGCCATTCGCCGAGCGGCAGGCGCTCTGGCTCGCAATCAGCGTCGCCGCCATGTTACTCACCGCCGTCTTTCCTCACCTATTGCGCTGGTTGCGCGTTTATCGCTATATCATCCTGGGTGGCGCGCTGCTGCTGCTCTTAGCCACCATCGTCTTCGGCCGCAATCCATCCGGCTTCGAGTTCGCGCCACGGCTATGGCTCAGCCTCGGCGCAGTCTATTTCCAGCCAAGCGAGATTATGAAAGTCATTCTGGTCGCCTTCATGGCCAGTTATCTCGGCGAACAGAGCGCAGTCATTCGCGCCGACCAAACCGAACCCGGCCTGAGAATCCCGTTCCTGCCGCGGCTGGCGGGACCCATGCTCTCAATGTGGCTGCTCTCGATGGTGATTCTAATATGGCAGCGCGACCTCGGTACCGCGATGCTCTTCTTCATCGTCTTCATCCTGCTGCTTTATCTGACAACTGGCGACTTTCGCATGTTGCTCGGCGGCGCCTTGCTTGTGATCATCGCCGCAGCAGTCGCCTTTCACCTATTCGACGTGGTCAAGCTCCGCGTCGACATTTGGCTGAATCCTTGGCCTGAAGCCGACGGGCGCGCCTATCAGATTGTGCAAAGCCTGATGGCTTTCAGCGCCGGCGGGATCTTTGGAACCGGCGTCGGTCTCGGTGCGGCCGGATATATCCCGGTGGCGCATTCCGATTTCATCTTCGCCGCGCTGGCGGAAGAATGGGGACTGCTCGGCGTGATCGGCGTCTTGAGCTCCTTCGCCGTACTTGCGCTGCGCGGTCTTTCAATCGGGCTGCGCCATAGCGGGCGCGTCTTTCCCCGATTGTTGGCCGCCGGATTGACCTTGATGCTGGTTGTTCAGGCGCTTATGATCATGGCTGGCGTCCTTAAACTCCTGCCCTTGACCGGCGTCACGCTGCCCTTCATCAGTTACGGCGGCAGCTCGCTGCTCGCCTGCTACATCATGATCGGTCTCTTGCTTCGATTATCCGCTGAGGCTGCGCCTATTCGCCACGCGGGAGCGCTCTAAGTGCATCTGGCAAAGGGATTCCGCCATTTGCTCGCGGGCGCCCTCGCCTGTCTTTTGGTGATTGCCTTGTCAGCGACATACTGGGCGATCGCCGGCGGACGTTCACTCCTCCTGCGCGACGACAATCCCAGGAATTTCCTCGCGCTCGCCGCGATTCAGCGCGGCAGCATCTACGACCGCAATGATCGATTGCTCGCCGAAACCATCGTCCTTTCTTCCGCATTGCAGCGGCATTATCCGCGGCCGGCGGCATATAGCGCGGTAGGCTATTACAGTTTGCGTTTTGGAGCGGGCGGCGCTGAAGCCGCCTATGACGATTTACTCTCCGGCTCGCGCCAAGTTAGCTCGCTGGCGGACTATTTCGAACGGAACCTGCTGCGTTCCACACAGATTGGAGCCGATATCCGGCTGTCGATTGATGCGGACCTGCAGCATAGCCTCACTGCCTCTATGTCGGATGCGCGCGGCGCCGCCGTCGTGCTGAACGCCTGGACTGGCGAGATCCATGCCTTGCTCAGCATGCCAGGCTTTGACCCCAATACGCTGGATGAAGACTGGGACGCGCTGGTCGCGGCCGCTGGACAACCATTTTTCAATCGCGCGTTGCAAGGCAATTACCAATTAGGCGGCACGATGTATACCGTCTTGATGGCTGAGGCGATTGCATCGAGTTTTGATTTGTCGCAGCCATTTTCACAAGCCGACGCATTAATCGAACTCGAAGACGGCTTGACGATCAGCTGCGTCATCGCGCCTGACGCGCCAGACCTGACACTGGTCGATGCCTACGTCTATGGCTGCCCCGCGCCTTTCCAGGCTCTTCTTCCGCGTGAGCCGCGAATCAACCTGGACGCGGCCTTGCAAGGCTTTGCCTTTGACGATCCGATCACATTGTCGGGCTTCCCTCATCCTGAACCAATTGAGGCGCCGGCCGCGCCTTCGGCTGAGCCGCTCGCTGACGAAACGCGGAAGCTGCGCGCCGCGCTCGGTCAAGGCAATGTAACAACCACACCCTTGCACATGGCGGCGCTCATGGCGGCTATAGCGACCGACGGCAGCGTCAGGTCTCCACATTTGCAAACGGCGGCGCGTCCTCCCGGCGCGCGCCAGTGGCAAGAGACCGCGCCAAATCCCGCGATCACTCCGGTTGTCAGCCCTGACGTGGCTAAGAAACTGCAAGCGATGCTGCGCCAATCATGGTCTGTGCTGCGGAATGCCCCCGGCAGCGGTAAAGTCGGCGCGCAGGCCGCCATCTCCTGGTCTGGCGAAGAATCGCAGATCTGGCTCAATGGCTTCAGCGCCAGCGCTGACGGCGCCGCCTACGCATTCGTCTTGGTGCTTGAAGACAGCGCAGACCTTTCGCGGCTGCTCGCAATTGGTCAAGCGCTGCTGGATGTTTTGGACTCGCTTTAGCGGCAAATTCTCCAGCTATCGGCGAATTCGAATGCTGCCGCCGGCGAAGCGAAGCAGCGTCGATACGCTGGCGATGTCGCGCCGGCAGTCGCGGGCTCGGGCGGCTATCCGACCAGCGTGATTCCGCTATCCTGCAGCATGCGATTGAACGCCACCAATTCACCCTGACGCAAGGCATCATACGCGCGCATCCGCCCCTTGATTATCCCCGCGAGCTTTTCGTAGACCGCATAAGCCTGCTCGGTCGGCGGGAATTCGCCCAGCCCAACCACCGATGGCAAAGTGCTGAGCCGCCGCAAGGGGTCAGTGCCCTGATTAAGCCGCCCCGCCCAGCCTTCGCGCAATTCCGGAATGAATATGCCCTTCTCAATTTCAAGTATGCGGTCCCGCAGCGCGGTCGCTTGATCGGCAATGTCGCCAGTTTTATCGCTTTCCGCCAGGCGCTCTGCCAGGCGCTTCAACTGGCCTCGCTGACGCCGCATCATGTTGATCGTCTCAGTCGCATCCGAGTAAAGACGATAGATGGCCATTAGCAGGTCAAACTGCTTTTGCAGATCGTCGTCAGAGGCTGATGAGCTGGCGTCCTTGATCAATTTGAACGACTGCGTATACGCTTCCCCGCCAACCTGCAAGCTCATCTGATAGGTCCCCGGCGTCACAGTAGGACCCGGCATCCGCTCAAATTGCGGATCTTTCCCCTTGATCGCCGGTGATGTCGGGGCGCGCATATCCCAGACGAAGCGATTCCAACCAGCCTTCGCCGTGATGTATGTGATTGTCTTGTCCGGCTTTTCCTTCTGTTTTTGCCGCTCGGCGTCGTCCAAGCTGGAAAACTCGCGCAGCGGATTGCCTTCGGCGTCGGCGATGCTCAAGCTAATTTTGTCACTTTGCTCCTCAGCCAAGAAATAGCTTATCAGGACTCCGCGCGGCAAATTCTCGCCCGAATCCAGAAACTCCCGCTCCACCACATTTTCCGGAGTGACCCTGTGCGTATAAGCCGCCATGATGCCGGTCGAACTCTGATAAGTCTTGCCCGGCTGGTCAACCAAACGCCGCTCGTCAATGCTCTCCAGAATACGCTGCGTGTCGCAGGGCTTTAGCAGAAGCGCGCTCTTGGTCTCCAGGTCAGCCGGCAACTGACGCAAGCGCGATAAATCATCCAGAATCCAAAATGAGCGGCCGTGCGTCGCGGCAATCAGGTCGCCATTCTTGACCAGCAAGTCGTGAATCGGCGTAGTCGGCAGATTCAGTTGGAAGCGCTGCCAACTGAGGCCGTCATCAAATGAGACATAAACGCCCGTCTCGCTGCCAGCGTACAAGAGACCTGGCCGCGCCGGGTCACAACGAATGACCCGCGTGAAGTCATCCTCGCGAATGCCGTCGTTGATGCGCCGCCAGCTCCGCCCATAATCATCAGTCTTATAAAGATAGGGCGCGTAATCATCCAACTTATAGCGAGTCGCCGCCAAATAACAGCTCGCCGGATCATGTGGCGAAAGCTCCAACATGCTGATCATTGACCATTCCGGCAAGTCCGCCGGCGTAATATCGTCCCAGGTCTCGCCATTGTCGCGGCTGATATGAACCAAGCCGTCATCCGAGCCAGCCCAAATCACACCGGGCTGACGCGGCGACTCCGCCAGCGCGAATACAGTGGCGTAAACTTCCGCGCCCGCGCCATCTCGATTGATCGGCCCGCCCGTGATCTGCAGCGTGGACGGGTCGGCGCGTGTCAAATCCGGGCTGATCG
Organism: Chloroflexota bacterium; assembly: GCA_028875185.1. Classification (GTDB taxonomy): domain Bacteria; phylum Chloroflexota; class Anaerolineae; order Aggregatilineales; family Phototrophicaceae; genus UBA6055. Next base: position 6,770 of record JAPPFH010000025.1, read on the forward strand.
CCTCCCAACTGTGCCCTTCATCTGTTGACTTCATGATTCGATTCCCGCCAACATAAAGGGTATTGGGATCATGTGGCGAGAATACGATGGGATAGGTCCAAGCGAATCGCTGTTCGAGATCGGCCGCCGCTTCGCCCGATGCCGTCTCGGGCCAGGTCGTCACCAATCTCAGCTGCTTGCTGCGATGATCGTAACGCTGCAAGCAATTGCCGCCGCCGGGCGAGCTGCCAATCGCGCCGACGAATATGATATCGTCGTCATCGGGCTTGACCGCGATATAGCCGCTTTCGCCCGATCCCGCGATGAAGCCGTCCATCCACATCAGCGATGACTTCTCGTTGCGGCTGGGCACAGCGATGCTGCTGTTGTCCTGCTGCGTCCCATAGACGAAATAGGGATCGCGATTGTCCGCGGCGACGTGATAAAACTGCGCGGTCGGCTGATTAAAAATGCTCGACCAAGTGGCGCCCCCATTGAGCGAAACGCAAGCGCCGCCATCATTGCCCTGCACCATGCGCTTCGGATTCTGCGGGTCAATCCACAGGTCATGATTATCACCGTGCGGCGTCCCGATCGCGGAATAAGACTTGCCGCCGTCAATCGACTTCCAGAAGCGCAAATTATTGACGTATACTGTATCCGGATCGCGCGGATCAGGCGTCAGATGCATGTAATACCAGGCGCGCGAAATGATGTCGTTGTTGCGCGCGACAAATCGCCAGCTGTCACCATAATCTTCCGAGCGATACATGCCGCCGTCTTCATGCTCGATGAGCGCGTAGACACGCCCCGATTGCGCCGGCGAAGCCGCGATGCCCACCTTGCCCAGGATGCCGCGCGGCAAGCCCTTCTTGCTCGAGATGTTCTCCCAAGTGTCGCCGCCGTCCAGTGACCGCCAGATGCCGCTGTCCTCGCCGCCGCTGCTGATCATGTGGAAGTTGCGAAAAGCCTCCCAGACGGTTGCATAGATGATCCGCGGATTGTTTACATCGATACTCAGATCGACCGCGCCCGCCTTGTCGCTGACGAATAACACACGCTCCCAATTCTCGCCGCCGTCAACCGAGCGGAAGACCCCGCGCTGCTGATTGCGCCCGAAGGCATGCCCCAGCGCCGCTACAAAGACCGTATCCGGATCCTGTGGATGAATGCGCAGCTTGCCGATATGACGCGTGTCGTCCAAGCCGATATGCTTCCAGCTGCGTCCCGCGTCAGTGGATTTGTAGACGCCATCGCCATGCGAGACATCAATGCGAATGGTCGCTTCGCCCATGCCGGCATAGATCACATTTGGGTCCGCCTCCGAGACCGCCAGCGCGCCAACCGATGCCGTATTGAAATAACCGTCCGAAATATTCCGCCAATACTGCCCGGCGTCGTCTGTCTTCCAGACGCCGCCTGCGCAAGCGCCAAAATAGAATGTGCCGACATCGCGGGGGTCGCCGGCCACAGTAACGACCCGTCCGCCGCGGAAGGGTCCGATGCAGCGCCAGCGTCCGATGTTGTCGAGGGGGAGGTTCATGTCTCTTGGGCTTTCTGTTTTGATTGGGATAAGGATGGGGTGTATTGTAGCCTTTCACTACTCTGTTAAACCACTTTTGTATAATTCCCTTGACATATCGCGTAGTAGACATACTATAGAAGTAAAGAGAAATTTTCTCTTTCGAAGTCGAGAAAGGATTACGAATCATGCTAATTCGGTTCACTGTTGAGAATTTCTTGTCGTTCAAAGACGAAGTCGAGTTTTCGATGGTTGCGGGGTTACCGCGCAAACACAAAGAACATGTAATAGGAACTGGCAGAGGCAAAGACGTGCGAACTCTAAAGACAGCCATTTTGTACGGTGCGAACGCTGCTGGAAAGTCCAACTTGATCAAGGCAATGGCATTCGTGCAGAGAATGGTCGTAGCTAGTTTGGATGACAAACAGAGCATTCCTGTGACGCCATTTCGACTGGACAATTCCATGCGCAACCAACCGTCGAGATTTGAATTCGAAATCAGATGCGGTTCTACAGCGTACATTTACGGATTCGAGGCAGATTCAAAACAGGTACGTTCGGAGTGGCTGTCCGAGCTTCGCCCGAGTAGCGAAGCGATGCTATTCGAGCGCCGCACGGACAGCGAAGGCAAGACTAGCGTTGACTTAGGTAAATTGAGCTTTACTGCTGAGCACGACCTAGGATTCATGAAGTATATCGAAACAGGTACCCGCGAAAATGAACTCTACCTAAAGAAGACAATCCTGAACCGCGTCGAGTACTTCAAAGACGTATACGAGTGGTTTGACGACTCGCTTAGGTTTGTGTTTCCGAATCCACGGTCAGGTATCGTTGAAACTTCGCACAAGACTCACATCGAGTTTGAGAGCGACTCCCGTGACATAATCGAACTATTTGACCTTGGTATCGAGAACGTCAAGCTTGAAAGCTCAGAATCATTACTGCCTAACTTACTCCTTCAGGACATTGCTGATATGCACCACGAACGTGACCAAGACGTAGCCATTCAGTTTCCGTCACAGAACGTGTATATCTTCGTGAGTGCAAACAAAGACGTTAGTACCCGCAAATTCATGACTGTACATAAAGTCCTGGATGACGGCCTCGAAGTTGATGAAGAAGATTTCGAACTCTCCGATGAGTCCGACGGAACTCAGAGATTGTTTGAATTGAGCTCCGCAATGCTTGGCCTACTAGGTGGAAATGGGGACCGAGTTTACATCATAGATGAACTAGATAGACGACTCCATCCTCGAATTACCAAACATATTGTGGATATCTTCTTGAAGAACAGCGCAAATCAGGCAAGCCAGATGATTGTAACTACTCATGAATCAAGCTTGCTGGATCTGGATTTGGTGCGACGGGATGAAATCTGGTTTGTAGAGAAAAACTCAGAGGGGATATCCACACTATATTCGCTGGAGGAATACGCGCCAAGATACGATGTAGATGTACAAAAAGGCTATTTGCAGGGTCGGTATGGTGCCATACCAATTGTTCCCAGCTATAACGTACTTGAATGGGCAAGGTAGTTATGCCACGCAAACGTGCAAGAAATAGGACCCGGAAATCAAACACGAAAGCCGTTCGCAGAATTGTAGTTTTGGCTGTCGAAGGACGTGAAACAGAGAAAAAGTTCTTTGACGCACTTAATTATAGTTTAACCGGCTGTAACGTCACCTACGCACCACGAAAACGAGGCAAAACTGAACCGATGCAGGTATTGGACGACTTAATTGCGCGCAGATCGAAGCAAATCAGGCACAATGAGCGCGCGGACGCGTACTGGACAGTTATAGATCACGACTGTACCGACAATGACGAACTGCGTAAAGTATTTGCGAAGGCGAAGAAGAACGGTTGTTGCGTAGCGGACAGCAATCCCTGTTTTGAACTCTGGTTACTCTTGCATCACAAAAGCTTGGGCAAGTACAAAAGGCTTGAGGCTAGCGGCGACGTAGCAAGTGTACTCCTTCTTCAAAAGCCCTCGAGCAAATCGATCCCACATATGACCCTGACAGAAAGGGCAAGTGGGACGCGTCACCATACATGGACAAGCTTGGAACTGCAATAGAGAATGCCGAGCGAGTAGACAGAAGTCAACCGGACGAACCGTTATCCGGGCTTGGCACCCGCGTCTACAAGCTCGTCGAATCCATCATCTCGTCCTCCACCTCACCCCACAACCCCAGCCACTAACTCCCCCGCCCTTTCCACACCACCCAGCCCCGCCATCTCCGCCGCCAGCCGCCGCGCATTCTCCCGCACCCAATCCGCTTCCATGATCGCATGCACGCCCTCGCGCAGCTGCCCCTGCCGCACATCGCGCGCCGTCAAATTCAAGCCCACCTTCGCCTCGGCCGCCCGCCGCCCCTGTATGCGCTGATCGGCCGCGTGCGGCGCCACAATCTGCGGCAGGCCATGCGCCACCGCGGCATGCGTCGTCCCAACGCCGCCATGATGAATCGCAATCCGGCAGCGCGGCAAAACGTGATCATAGGGCGCCCAGTTCAGCAGCCGCGTGCCAGCCGGCAGCGCCCGCTTCAACTCGGCTTTCCGCTCCGGCGCAATCGGATTCCATCCGATCGTCACCAGCGGGATCATGCCCGCGCTCGCGACCGCCTGCGCCGCCCAACTATAAAAGCCCAGATCGCCCGTGAAGCTCGTGCCCAATGTGACGAGCCCCAGTGGCGTCTCCGGCGGGATGTCCAACAGCCACTGCGGCGGCGGATCGTCCGGCGCCTCGGCGCGCCCGCCGACGAATTGCGTCTGCGGCAATATCGTCGGCAATTCCGTTTGATACCATTCCGGCGTGAAATAGACGATGTGCAGCAATTCGCTTCTGATTGAGGGCGCCGCCCCCTTGGAGAAGTTTCTTCCCTCAACGCGGAAGCGGTCGCAAAGGCGCTGAATACGCTGCTGACTGTCGCTGCTCAGGTCGCGCTGAACTGGAAACAAGCGCTGCTCATCCAGCGTCGTCTGCGCGGGCCAGCCACAAATAACCAGTGGAACATCAAGGATGTCGGCCGTTATCGCCGACGCGCTCAGAAAGGGATCGGATACGATCGCGTCTGGCGCGCCAATTTCGTCTTCCAAGTCCAACATGGCTTCGACCGCGTCCGCCACCAGTTCCTCGCTGAGCCAGGTGTTGAGCGCCCGCCGGTAACGCAGCGAGATTGCCTCCTGCGGCGCAATTTGACTCAAATCGGGCGGGGCCGGCGGCGGCCACAACCAGCCGGTCTCGCGCAGGCTGACGAAGGGGACGCCGCTTCGCCTGATCGCGTTTTCCAGCGGCGCCTCGCTGAGCCAGAGTATTTCGTGTCCATGCGCCTTAAGGACTTGCGCTGTTTTGAGGAAGCCGCCCCAATCCGTGTGGCTGTAGAGCGGCGCGGAAACGAACCAAAAAGTGGCCACGGGTCAATTCCAGTTGCCTAGCGTCACACCGGCTGCGCCACAATCAAATAGGGCTGCAAGTATTCGCCCGTATAGCTGCCCGCGGTCGCCGCGACTTCTTCCGGGCTGCCCTGGGCGATCACTTCGCCCCCGCCGCCGCCACCTTCCGGACCCAGATCAATGATGTGATCGGCGACTTTGATGATGTCAAGATTGTGCTCGATGACGATGATGGTGTTGCCCGCATCAGCCAGCTGTTGCAGCACGTTGATCAGCTTCTCGACATCAACCGCGTGCAATCCTGTCGATGGCTCATCCAAAATATACAGCGTCTGCCCGGTGGCGCGTTTGGATAATTCACGACTCAGCTTGATTCGCTGCGCCTCGCCGCCGCTTAAGGTCGTCGCCGGCTGCCCGATACGAATATAACCCAAGCCAACCGCGTCCAGCGTATCCAGCTTGCGACGGATGCGCGGCAGATTCTCGAAGAAACTCAAGCCCTCGCTGACCGTCATATTAAGCACATCGGAAATCGACTTGCCCTTGTATTGCACTTGCAGCGTCTCGCGGTTGTAGCGTGAACCGCGGCAGACCTCGCACTGCACATAAACATCGGGCAAGAATTGCATCTCAATCTTTATCAGCCCCTGCCCTTCACAATTTTCGCAGCGCCCGCCTTTTACATTGAAGCTGAAGCGCCCCGCCTTATAACCGCGGATCTTGCTCTCCGGCAGCTCCGCGAAGAGGCTGCGAATATCATCGAACATCTTGGTGTAGGTGCCGGGATTGCTGCGCGGCGTCCGCCCGATCGGACTCTGATCGATATTGATGATCTTGTCAATCTTGTCGGCGCCGATGATTTCATCGTGCTCGCCAGCGCGCTCACGACTGCGATTGATCAGCTGCGCAAGCCGCCGATACAATGTTTCCACCACCAACGACGACTTGCCGCTGCCGCTGACGCCAGTCACACAGATCAGCTTGCGCAAAGGGAAATCGATATCGATGCTCTTCAGATTGTTCGCCCGCGCGCCTCGTAGCGACAAGACTTCGCCCGAGCCCGCCCGCCGACTTTCCGGCAGCGGAATCTGAAAGCGCCCGGCGAGGAAAGCGCCGGTGCAGCTTTCGTCCACCAATGTCACCTGGTCGGGCGTGCCTGCGGCGACGACTTCTCCGCCATGCTCGCCCGCGCCGGGTCCCAAATCAATAAGCCAGTCGGACGAGCGCATCGTATCTTCATCATGCTCGACAACCAGCACCGTGTTGCCAATATCGCGCAAGCCGGTCAAGGTGCGGATCAGCCGCTTGTTGTCCCGCTGATGCAGCCCAATCGACGGCTCGTCCAATACATAAAGCACACCAGTTAGCTGACTGCCTACTTGCGTCGCCAGGCGAATCCGCTGCGATTCCCCGCCGCTGAGAGTCGCCGCGCTGCGCGAGAGCGACAAGTAATTCAGCCCGACATTGCTCAGGAATCCCACGCGCGAATCCAGCTCGCGCAGAATCTGATGAGCGATTTGCTGTTCACGATTCGAAAGGATCGCGTCTGCGCCGCGAAGCGACTCCACCCAAACTTCCAGCTCATCGATTGGCAAATGAGTCACATCATGAATCGTGTCACCGCCGATGGTCACTGATAGCGCTTCGGGCCGCAGCCGCCGCCCGCCACAGGCGCGGCAGGGAATCTCGCGCATATATTCCTGAATTTTGCTGCGGATCCAATCCGATTCGGTCTGCTGATAACGGCGCTCCAGATTAGGTATGACGCCCTCGAAGCGCGTTGACCAGGAGCGTTCCGCGCCATTGGAGTGGTAGTAGGTGACATCAAAGCGCCGCTCGCCCGATCCATACAACATCAACTCCTGATGCTTCTTTTTCAGTCTCCGCCAGGGCACATCAAGGCGAAAATCATAGGCGCGCGCCAAGCTGCAATAAACATTCCAATTCCAACCGCGCTTGTCTTCCACGCTGTGGCCATTGGCGCTGATCGCCCCGTCGGCGATTGACTTGGTCTTATCCGGCACCACCATGTCTGGATCAATCTCCAAACTGAAGCCCAAGCCCTGGCAAGTCGGGCAGGCGCCGCTCGGTGTATTGAAACTAAAGAGGCGCGGCTCCGGCGCCGGCACGCTGCCATGTCCCTCCGGGCAGGCCAAATCCTCGCTGAATAAATGATCCACGGATTGGTCGCGGTCGGTCACATCCTGCACGATCATCCGCCCATCGCCCAGCTCCAGCGCCGTCTCCACTGCGTCGGTCAAACGCGTTTCGAAGGCGGCCGCGTCCTCCGCATCTTCGGATGCATAATGTCGCATCACCAAGCGATCAACCACAATCTCGATATCATGGATGACGTAACGATCGAGCTCGATCTGTTCATCCAGGTCGCGTACGGCGCCATCGACGCGCACGCGCGCAAAGCCTTGCTTGCCAATATCTTCCAGCGCCTTGATGTGGTTGCCCTTCTGACGATGAATCACCGGCGCCAGCACCTGAATCCGGCTGCCGGCGGGCATGCGCTGAATCTGTTCGACGATCTGCTGCGCGCTCTGCGCCGATACTTCCGCGCCGCATATCGGGCAATGCGGCAGGCCCACGCGCGCGTACAGTAGGCGTAGATAGTCGTAAATCTCGGTGACCGTTCCGACCGTCGAGCGCGGATTGTGGCTCACACTCTTCTGATCGATCGACACCGCCGGGCTCAAGCCTTCGATCTGATCGACATCCGGCTTTTCCATCAACCCCAAAAACTGGCGCGCATAACTGCTCAAGCTCTCGACATAACGCCGCTGCCCCTCAGCGAATATCGTGTCAAAAGCCAGCGAAGACTTGCCCGAGCCCGACAAACCGGTGATGACCACCAGCCGGTTGCGCGGAATCTCGACATCGATATTCTTCAGATTATGTTCGCGCGCGCCGCGCACAATAATTTTGTCTTGCGTCATGCTGCTTCCAGAGTCGATCAACAGGGCCAAATTCGCAACTGTCGCTTCCCCCGCGCCGACTGCATCAAACGGGAATACGCCGAATCCGACTTCTCATTATAACTGCGCCTCGCCACAGCGAGAACGGACAAATCAGCCTGGCGCCATTCAGCGCGCGCTGTTTCCTCGTTCTCTTTGGCGCGGGAAATCGTTATGATAAGAGCAGCTTAAATCGGTTTCTTGACGGAGCAATTATGGCGAGTCAGTTTCAATGGGATGATCCCTTTCTGCTGGAAGACCAGCTCGACGGCGAAGAGCGCATGGTGCGCGATGCCGCTCGCGATTACTGCCAGGGCAAGCTCATGCCGCGCATCATCGAGGCGAACCGTCACGAATCATTTGATCGCGACATCTATTACGAGATGGCTGAGCTGGGCATGCTGGGCGCAACCCTGCCGGAAGAATATGGCGGCGCCGGCTTGAATTATGTCAGCTATGGTTTGATCGCCCGCGAGGTCGAGCGCGTCGACAGCGGCTATCGCAGCGCCATGAGCGTCCAGAGCGCGCTTACCATGTACCCAATCTACGCCTACGGCAGCGAAGAGCAGCGGCAAAAGTATCTGCCCAAACTGGCCAGCGGCGAATGGGTCGGCTGCTTCGGCTTGACCGAGCCAAATCATGGCAGCGACCCCGGCGGGATGGAGACGCGCGCGACCAAGACCGACGGCGGCTGGATTCTGCATGGCGGCAAAATGTGGATCACCAATTCGCCAATCGCTGATGTCTTCATCATCTGGGCGAAGGCTTTTGGCGATCCGGAAGGCAGCGATGGCGCCATCCGCGGCTTCATCCTCGAACGCGGCATGGCTGGCTTGTCGGCGCCGCCGATTGAAGGCAAGTTTAGCCTGCGCGCCAGCAGCACCGGCGAGATCGTCATGGACGAAGTCTTCGCGCCTGACGAGAACCTGCTGCCCAAGGCGCGTGGCTTGCGCGGACCATTCGGCTGCTTGAATCGCGCCCGCTACGGCATCGCCTGGGGCGCGCTCGGCGCCGCTGAATTCTGCTGGCACGCCGCCCGCCAGTATACGCTGGACCGAAATCAATTCGGGCGTCCGCTGGCGGCCAATCAGTTAATCCAATTCAAACTGGCCAACATGATGGCCGACATCGCCTTCGGCTTGCAGGGCGCGCTGCGCGTCGGGCGCTTGTTCGATCAGGACCGGGCGACGCCGGAGATGATCTCGCTGGTCAAGCGCAACTCCTGCGCCGCGGCGCTGGATATCGCCCGCGCCTCGCGTGATATGCACGGCGGTAACGGCATCGCCGACGAATTCCATGTCATCCGCCATGTGATGAATTTGGAAGCGGTCAATACCTACGAAGGCACCAGCGATATCCACGCCCTTATCCTGGGCCGCGCGCAAACCGGCATCCAGGCTTTCATGTGAGCTGAATCGTCAAACGCTGGCGCTCATTCAGGTGATGGCAACTATTCTGTTTTCACGGAAGGCGCTGGCTTGCATGCGTTTTCTTCCGCCATTCGCATCATGGCGGATACCGCCAAGCCTAGCGCGTCGGCCAACTTGACAATGACGCGCAATGACGGCGACTTCAAGCCTCTTTCAATATCGCTGATGTAATTCCGGTGCAGCCCGGCTTTGAAACTCAGGGCTTCTTGAGAAAGACCTAATTCTTTTCGGCGCCGCCGAATTGCCTCTCCCAAAAACTTGTCGAGGTCCCGCATAAACCGATTCCGCTACCGTGAAGTGCGGGAATTGTCGGTTTCATGCGGGTTTCTGTCTTCCTACGATAGTAGGAAGACCATGAATGGTATGTAGTCTAACATTGCTCGAACCCTCGTGGGTTTGCGCAAGTGGTTTCTTGAGGCGGGTCTTGAGTTGGAGGCTCCCGCCCGCCCCAAGAAATACACGCTTCGAGAGCGGCTTTTCCCGTATGGGTCGGCGCCGCGCTCTCATTGCTTTATACCAGCCAGCTTTATTTCGTTCAAGCGGGAGGCTCTGAGAAAACCATGGGCGCATGTCGCAAAATCGCAACCTGCACAAAGCGAAGTCCAATAAAAAAGACGAGTTCTATACGCAGCTATCCGATATAGAAAATGAGCTTCGTCATTACCGCGATCACTTTCAGGGCAAGGTCGTCTATTGCAATTGTGATGATCCTTATGTCAGCAACTTCTTCACCTACTTCTCGCGCAACTTTGACTTGCTCGGCTTGAAGCGCCTGGTGACGACCTGCTACAAAAACCAGCAAATGGATATGTTCAGCCAGCACGACGCCGAGCGCGCGATCTACCTGGAATACGATGGCACAAGGAACGCGACGGGCGTGCCGTCTGTCAATGAAATTGGCGTGCATCCCCTTTCGGGCGATGGCGATTTCCGCAGCGCGGAGTGCATCGAGCTGCTCAAATATGCCGACATCGTGGTGACGAATCCGCCCTTTTCGCTGTTTCGGGAGTATGTGGCGCAGTTGGTTGAGTACGACAAGCAGTTCATCATTATCGGCGATAAGAACGCAATTACTTACAAGGAGATATTCCCGTTAATCAAAGCTGGCAAACTGTGGGTGGGCTACAAAACAATGAGCGGTGGCTTGTATATGGATGTTCCTGACCATTATGTTGAAGAAATCAAAGCAAACTATGGCAAAGGGAGTTACAAGATTTTCGACGGTACGCTAAAGATGTTTGCTCGCGCCATGTGGTATACGAATTTGTGGCACAAGAGACGCCACGAAGAATTGATTCTGTACAAGCGCTACAGCCCGGAGGAATACCCGCATTACGACAACTACGATGCGATTGAAGTCTCGAAGACAAAAGAGATTCCGATGGATTGGGATGGGGCGATGGGCGTACCGATTAGCTTTCTGGATAAGCACAATCCTGAGCAGTTTGAGATCTTAGGGATGGACAGGCCAATTATGACGAAGCTGACAGGTAAAGTAAGCCGCTTCTGGCTGGGTGGCACCGAAAAGTTCGCGAGGATTGTCATCCGCAACAAGAGGCTGCAGGCCCGACCGACAACACCTTGCGAATGGCTTAGACCGCCTAGATGAGTTCAAACAGACGCCCAAGCGTGAAGAGTTGCCCAAGAACGAGAAGCCCGAGGATCCACTTCTGATAATTGAGCGCAGTCGCCAGTTGTCCGATTTCACCTTCCATTCGCGCCAAAGTAGCGGATATATCGCTCTTCTTGACGTATTCTTCGGCGCGCGTTTCAAGCTGCGTCAGCCGAGTCTCTGCGTTTGCCGCCATACGATGTCTCTCGTGATATGTTGCCTGCACCGTTTCTAGTATAGCAGTTTATGCCAAGCGCTCAAGTTTAGTTGTGGAGGGCGAGCCAATGGGTTGCGTAGACACAAACCTTCGCTGGCCCCTACAGGGCGAATGACAATTGGGAGGCGCCAATGAAAATCCAACTGCTAGACCTCAGCGTGCGCGATCTGGTCGCCGGCTACCATGACGATGGCGAAGGCGGCGTGGTCGGCTATGGCGGAAAGCTCGATATCCGCCCGCCCTTCCAGCGCGAGTTCATCTACAAGGGCAAGCAGCGCGAAGCCGTCATTATGTCCATTATCAAGGGCTTCCCGCTGAATGTCATGTACTGGTCAGCCCGAGACGACGGCGCTTACGAAATCATCGACGGCCAGCAGCGCACTATCTCGATCGCGCAGTATCTCAAAAGTGATTTCTCGGTAGACGGGCGCTACTTTCACAATCTGCCGCTCGAAGAACAAGAATCTATATTGAATTACGAATTGATGGTCTATGTCTGCACGGGTACGCACAGAGACAAGCTGGATTGGTTCAGGACGGTCAATATCGCTGGCGAGAAACTGTACGATCAGGAACTCCGCAACGCGGTGTACGCCGGGGCATGGGTGTCGGACGCCAAGCGCTATTTCAGCAAGACGGGCTGCCCGGCTGCGGGATTGGGCGGCGATTATATGAGCGGCTCGCCCATCCGCCAGGATTATCTGCAAACAGTCATCAAGTGGCGAAGCGACGCCGACGACACGGACATTGAAGACTACATGGCGATACATCAGCACGATACAAGCGCCGCGCCCTTATGGGAGTATTTCCGGGATGTCATTGATTGGGTGGATTTGACTTTCACGAAAAAGCGCAAGAAAATAATGAAAGGCGTGGATTGGGGCTTGCTCTACAATGCCTTCAAAAAAGCCGCGCTTGACCCGGATGCGATTGAGGCGGAAACCGCGCGGCTGATTCTTGACGATGACGTAACGAACCAGTCGGGCATCTATCCCTACATCCTCACGCGCGATGAGAAACACCTGAATATCCGCGCCTTTACCGCCGGCATGAAACAGCGTGTCTATGAGGCGCAACATGGCGAATGCCAGATTTGCGGAAATTGCTTTGACATTGGCGACATGGAAGCCGACCACATTAAGCCCTGGAGAGAAGGCGGAAAGACAAACGAAGCGAATTGCCAGATGCTGTGCCGGAAATGCAATCGGGAGAAATCCTCCAAGTAGGTAGCCGCTGATGCCGGCTGTCGGCTATACTGACAAGTATCCGAACCTATGAGGCGGCAGCATGACGAACAAGACATTTGAAGTGCCGAACATCCACTGCATGGGCTGTGTGCAGGCGATCAAGAACGAACTGCGCGAGCTGGACGGCGTGACTGCGGTCAATGGCGATGCGCGCGAGCAGACCATCGACGTTGCCTTTGAGGCGCCCGCTACCTGGGAAGCCATCGTCTCCGCGCTGACCGAGATCGAATACCCGCCAGCCGCGAATTAGGCATACGTCCAACAGCGCAAGCGCCTCCTCGCTGCCCCGATCAGCCTTAGCCGTGCGCCCGTCGACCATGCCCCTGACGACCGCCGCGATCAAAAGCAAAGCTCGAGACCTCGGCTTCAATCTTTGCGGCTTGACGCCGGCGCAGCCTTCGCCCACCCTGCGCGCATATCTGCGCTGGATCGAGCGCGGCATGCATGGCGCGATGGGCTACATGGCGCGTCTCGACCGTGTGCGCCGGCGGCAAAACCTGCGCGAGATCATGCCGAGCGCGCAGTCGCTCATCGTCGTCGGCTTGGATTATTTCGCGCGCTTCGCCGACGAGGAGACGCTGAGCGACCCGGCGCGCGGGCGCATCGCCGCCTACGCCTGGGGGCTCGATTATCACAAGGTGCTCGAACTGCGTTTGGAGCAATTCGCCGAGTGGCTGGCGAACGCGAGCGGACGAGCGATCCAGCAAAAGGTCTATGTCGATACCGGCGCGATACTTGAGCGCAGCCACGCCCAGGGCGCCGGCTTGGGCTTCATCGGCAAGAACACCATGCTCATCCATCCGCGGCGGGGCAGCAGCTTCTTCATCGGCGAGATCATCACCTCGCTTGACTTCGATGATTACGACGAACCGCATCGAGAAACCATGTGCGGCACTTGTACGCGCTGCCTGGAAGCCTGCCCCACCGATGCCTTCCCCAAGCCCTACGTGCTGGACGCGCGCCGCTGCATCAGCTACCACACCATCGAGAACAAAGGCTGGATTGAGCGCGAGCTGCGCCCCGGCTTCGGCAATTGGATCTTTGGCTGCGATATCTGCATGGATGTCTGCCCCTTTCAGCGCTTCGCCACGGAAACCGATGAGGTCGCCTTCTTGCCTTTCGATATTGAGCGCGTCGCCCCGCCGCTGACCGACATCCTGATGTCCACCGAAGCCTCGTATCGGTCGCTCTTCCGGCGCAGCCCAGTGGAGCGGATCAAACGCGAGCAGATGGCTCGCAACGCTTGCATCGCCGCTGGAAACTGGCGGGGCGAACGCGTCATCCCGCATCTTATTCAACTGCTCTACGATGAGAGCGCGCTGGTTCGCGGGCATGCCGCCTGGGCACTCTGGCGGACGATGGAACTGGACAGCAGCAAGCTCCTCACCGACCTGCATAAGCGCGAGGACGATGAGCGGGTACGGGCCGAGGTCGAGGCGCTGTTGGGGTAGGCCCCCAGACCCATCTTCGTAGGGGCGAGCCATCGCTGCGCGTAGACACTGCAGGTCGCTCGCCCTTACACACGTTCGCTAATATTTCGCGGGCGACCTGGTAGGCCGCCCCTACATTTTTTGCGCTCCGTCGGGCGACGCACCGAGCCGCCCCTACATGTCGTCATGCTGTGCAAGCGCCGCGTCCAGGTCGGGATGCTGCAAATGCCAGTCGGTGGCGTCCTGATAGGCTTTGGCGACGGCGAGCGTCGCGGCTTCTTTGAATAGCCCGCCGATAAAGGAGACTCCGGTGGGTGTGCCTTTGTCGGTGAAGCCGTTGGGCGCGACAGCAGCGGGGTGCCCAGTGTAGTTGGTGATCCGCAGCGTGTCCCAATTTGAGCTGGGCGCGATGAAGACATCCACCTCGCTCATGACGCGCGCCATATCGCGCATCAGCTGTGTACGGACGCGGTTGGCGTTGATGTATTCGACGGCGGGGATAAAGCGAGCGGCGCGGAAGATGTTGGGCCAGGCGCTGTTGTCCTGCCGCTTCATGCTATCAACCGAGCCATCGCGCGTGATCTTGTCGAAGGCGGCGGCGGCTTCAGCAGTGCCGATCATCCAGAGCGCGCTGATGTTGCGGTCGGGCAGCTTTATAGGCTGTAGCGCGAAGCCTCGGGCGCGCATGACATCAAGCGCGGCGGCGGAATTGGCTTGATTGGCGCGGCGCAGCGCCTCTTCCGCGGGGTCATTGGCCGGCTCGGCCTCCTCGAAGGCGTCGGCGACATAGCCAATGCGCAGCGAGCGCGGGTCGAGCGCGGGATCCCAGCGAAATGGCGCCGGTGTGATGGTCATGTCGCGACCATCGGGACCGTAGATGGCGCTGAAAACCAGCGCGCAATCCTCAACCGAGCGGCACAAGGGACCGATTTTGTCCTTGCTCCAGCTGAGCGCCATAGCGCCGTAGCGGCTGACGCGCCCGTAGGTGGGGCGCAAGCCGGAGACGCCGCAGCGCGTCGATGGCGAGACGATGCTGCCCATGGTCTCGGTGCCAATCGCGAAGCCGACCAGCCCAGCCGCAACCGCCGCGCCCGAGCCAGCCGATGAGCCGCTGCTGCCCTCGCTGGTATCCCAGGGATTCTTGGTCGTGCCGCCATACCAGACATCGCCGTTAGCGAGCGCGCCCAGCGTCAGCTTGGCGATGAGCACGGCGCCGGCTTCTTCGAGGCGCTGGACGACAGTGGCATCGACATCGAGCTCCTGCCCCTGATAGGGCGCCGCGCCCCATTGAGTGGGATAACCGCGCGTCGCCAGCAGGTCTTTGGCGCCCCAGGGGATGCCATGCAGCGGACCGCGATACAGCCCGCGCGCGATTTCGTCATCGGCGCGCTTCGCCTGCCCGATAGCGAGCTCCTCGGTGAATGCGGCGACGCACTCCAGCGCAGCATCGTAGCGCTTTAGCCGGCGCAGGTACATCTCAGTCAACTCGAGCGATGTGACCTGGCGCGTACGAATAAGCTCGGCCAGCTGGGTCACCGGCAGGAAAGCGGCGTCTTCGAGATCTGCCGGGCGCGCAACCGGAGGCTGAGCGCTCATGGCGTAGGTTCGTGGGACGGTGGCGGGCGCGGGATCGGACGCGTTCACGTTGAAGTTGAGCGAGAGCGGCACGCTGTTGTCTAGGTCGGCGGCGCGGATGAGGGCAAGTTGCTCGGGGCGGCCGTTAATGATATCGAGCATTTGCTCGCGCTGGGCGTGCGTGAAACTCAAGCCGAGCAGGGTTTCGGCGGCGGCGATTTGCTCGGGGGTGATGGCGCGTTGGGATTCGGACATGGGCGGGTTCCTCGTGGCTGTGGTATTTGGCGGAGTGTACCACAGGAAATTTCACCACCGAGGAACGGAGGAAACACAGAGGGACCAGAGGACTGTAGGTCTGTTAAGCGGCGATTCTGGGGAAGTGTAGCATGGGTTGGGTGCGGCGGGGTGAGTGGATGGGCGCGCGGCAGTTCCACTTCAGAGGCACAGAGGACAGAGAGGGCACGAATATGGCAAAAGACCAGTCTCTATAAGGGTCCCTCTCGCTTCAACATTTCTTGAATCTCATGCCGCACACGTTGAGTCAGTTCTCTTCGCAAATATACGCCGTGTACGACAATTCTGAATTCGTTATACCTGTAGTAGACGCGGAATCCGCCACTCTTGCCCTTATCGGACGAGCTATCCATCATTCGATGTTCTTTAGCAAGTGTGTCACCGATCTTCGTTACTTCGTCCCCAGGCAATCGTCTTTCAGAAAACTCTTTCTCAAAATTGGTCACATCCTCAGAAAGTTTCGGACGCTTCCTTTTGAATTTCTTCAATTGGCGTAGACTGTCGTCCGACCAAGAAAACTCTCTTTCCATGTAGCCGCCTATGACTCTTGCAACTGTGCAATAACGTCTGCCGTAGAGTGTGTCTTACCCTCCCTAGCTTGTTTGAGTCCTCGTGCGAAACTTTCGATAATGGCTCCTTCTTCATCGTACACAAAGCGACTGTTTTCTTGATACTCGGGATAGAGATAATAGATGGCCTGGACTAACTCGCGAAAGTCCATGCTAAGGACCCAGTCCACAGATTCCGTGATAAACCGGCTAAGTCTTTCTGGCAATGCAATGTTCTCAATGCCGCAGTTCTCTACGATAGAGAAAACATCGTCTCGACGATCGGCGCCGTACCTAATACTGATACAGCCCGAATCATTTAGAACTTCGGCATCACGATAGATCTTCTGCGAATATGGGCCAAAATGGTACTTGGTAAACTTATAGAAGTTGGCTGGCAATCCGCCTTTGAATTCTTCTGCGACCAAGAATACCGCCTTCTGCAAATGTACTCGCTTCAAGCCTCGTCCTGCCGCGGCTTCAATGATGGCAAACAGGACATCCTGCCTGTCGACGCATTTCATTTCCACGCGCATTCTCCTCACTGATCATAATCTTGTCGAAAATCAATCGTACAATTATTGTACTTCAATTTCTACGTCTTATGCATACGTGTGTCGCAAAAATCGAACAAACGTTTGCGCGCTCTGCCAACGCAGCAAACATAGCAGCAGAGCGCCTCTATGCACTGAGCGACCTATGGGTCACAAAGACATTGACCTTTGGTCGGCCCCTACATTTCCGCAGCTATGAAGCAATCCCCCGCCCCCGCAACCTGAGCGAGTTCGTCACCACAAACACGCTCGAGAAAGCCATCGCCGCGGCCGCGAACATCGGCAGCAGACCGCCCAGCATCGCCACCGGAATCAGCACGATATTGTAGATGAACGCCCAGAAGAGATTTTGGTGGATCGTGCGCAGCGTCGCTTTGCTCAGCGCCAGCGCTTCGACCAGCGCTTTGAGATCGCCGCCGACCAGGGTAATATCGCCCGCTTCGATGGCGATATCAGTCCCGCCGCCGATGGCGAAGCCGATATCCGCCTGCGCCAGGGCGGGCGCGTCATTGATGCCATCGCCGACCATGGCGACCACCGCGCCTTCACTTTGCAGCTGTTTCACCGCGCTCGCTTTATCACCTGGCAGCACCTCCGCCATGACGCGCTCAATGCCGACTTCGCTCGCGATCGCCTCTGCCGTTAGAAGGTTGTCGCCCGTGACCAAGGCGATATCCAGCCCGCGATCCCGCAGCGCGCTTATCGCTTCTTTGGAGCTTGGCTTAACCGTGTCGCCGATTGCGATGGCGCCGGCGAGCGTCTTATCGATAGCGAGCAGAACGACGGTTTGCCCCTGATTCTGCGCGCCCGCTACATCGGCTTCCAGCGGGCTGACGTCGATGTCGCGCTCAACGATGAAGCGCGGGCTGCCGACGAGGATATCGGCGCCATTGATTGCAGCGCTGACGCCGCGCCCGGGGATCGCTTCGAAATCCTCCAAGGGCATTGGCGCGATGCCTTGGGCTTTGGCTTCGCTCAGCACGGCTAAAGCCAGCGGATGTTCGCTGACAGCTTCGGCTGAGGCGCTGTAGCGGAGCACGGTCACGGCGTCGCTGCCGGGCGCGGCGAAGATGTCGGAGACGGTCGGTTGCCCCTTGGTGACGGTGCCGGTTTTGTCCAGCAGCATGACGGTGGTCTTGCCGGCGCGCTCAAGCGCTTCGCTGCTGCGGAAGAGGATGCCGGCTTCGGCGCCGCGTCCGCTGCCGACCATGATGGCGGTCGGCGTCGCCAAGCCCAGCGCGCAGGGGCAAGCGATGACGAGCACGGCGATCATATTGAGGATGGCCGCCGGTAGATCGGCATCCCCAATCGTGAGCCAGCCGACCAGCGTGACGATGGCGAGCGCAATGACGAGCGGCACGAAGTAGGCGGAGACGCGGTCGGCGATTGCTTGAATCGGCGCTTTGCTGGCTTGCGCGTTTTCGACCAGGCGGATGATTTGCGCCAGCACGGTGTCGCGGCCAACGCGCTGCGCTTCGATGACCAGCCGGCCTTGCTGATTGATCGTGCCGCCAAAGACTTCCTCGCCGATGGCTTTGTCGACTGGCAGGCTTTCTCCGGTGAGCATTGATTCATCGACTGCCGAGCGGCCCTCGGTCACGATAGCGTCAACCGGGACGCGCTCGCCGGGTTTGACCAGCAGCAGGTCGCCAGAGGCGACATCATCGATAGGGATTCGTTTCTCTTTGCCATCGCGGATCAGCGTGACCGTCTTTGGCGCCAAGCCCATCAGCCGCTTGATGGCGGCGCTGGTGCGGCCCTTGGCGCGCGCTTCCAACAGCTTGCCCAGCGTGATCAAAGTAAGGATGACAGCGGCTGACTCAAAATAATCGGATTTGCCGACCACATCAGTGAAGCCAAATACGAGGCCCAGCAGCACGATAATGCCGTAGACGTAAGCCGCGCTCGAGCCCATCGCCACCAGTACATCCATATTGGCGCTGCCGTTGCGCAGTGATTTGAGCGCGCCGCTGAGGTACTGCGCCCCCAACACAAACATGACGGGCGTCGCCAAGGCGCCGAAGATGAAGAGCCAGATGTCGTCGGCCAAGAAAGCGAAGTTATCCATCAGGAATGGGACCTGATGAAGGAAATGGCGCGCCATGCTAAGGATGGTCAGCGGGATGGTGAAGACAGCGCCGATTTTTAGCAGGCGGGCTTGGCGATAGATTTCGGCTTGGCGGGCTTCCGCTTCGTGGTCTTCGGGCGCGTGGGCGCGGGATGTATCGATAACGCCGTAGCCGGCGCGCTCGACGGCATTGGCTAGCTCGTGGCGTCCGGTCGCGCCGGGCAGGTAGCGCACGCTCGCCTTTTCGCTGGCGAGGTTGACGCTGGCGCTGACAACACCATCGATTTTGCTCAATGCGCGCGCGACATTCTTCTCGCACATGGCGCAGGTCATGCCGGTGATGGGCAAGTCGATCGTAGCGGCGGCCACGCCGTAACCCGCCCGCTCGACTTGGGCGACTAAGTCGGAAGCGTTGAGCTTGTCGCTATCGTAGTGAACATGGGCTTTTTCCGTAGCGAGGTTGACGCTGGCTTCAGCCACGCCCTCAGCGCGCTTGAGGCTGCGCTCGACATTTTTCTGGCACATGGCGCAGGTCATGCCGGTGACGGGCAGGGTGATCTCTTTTGTTGTCATCCTTCGTTTCCCTTCAGCCGTTGATCAGCTTGAGAATTCGCTGCAGGTCGTTGAGCGCGCCTTGCGGGTCCGCGCTCAGATCATGCGCCAGCGTATTTTCGATATAGCAGTCGAAGAGGTGATTGATCAAGCTGGACATGCCCTTCTCGATGGTGCGAGCGCGCAGTACCCGCTCTTCGCAACTGCCATCGTCGGCGCTGATCATCGCTTCGAGCGCGCTGAGCTGCCCCTGAATGCGGCGGATGCGATTAATCGTCTTGCGATTGAATTCGCCGCGCTGAACATGATCATGGGTCAACATCTCGGTTGTCATGCCACGTGCTCCAATACATATACCCCTATAGGTATAACAGTAAAAGCGTTCGAGTCGCTTGTCAAGAGACTAGCTGTTTAGTATCAGAGTGAAGTGGTGAGGGTCTCGGTGGAATATGTCCGGG
>JAPPFH010000152.1 GCA_028875185.1 Chloroflexota bacterium
GGGGGAGGGATTTAGGGTGGGGGAAACGAGGGATATATCAACACATTCACCACACTCATCGCTTCAGCCAGACGGCTTATTTCGACTTAGCTTTTACTACAGCGCAGCAACTCCATTTGCCGTTTCTTTCGCCATCATAGAGAGCGCGAACCTTAATGCGCAGCGTTTCGCCAGGCGGCACATACAGGTTGGTAATTGTATAGTTTGTTTCCGTCACAATCGCGGTGCCCTGCCTGAGCGTGTTGGGGCGCCATGGCCTGCGCCATCTGTCAGTCGATGTCCAAGTGACGCGATAACCGTCGGGCGCTTTCGCCGGCGCTGCCCAGCTCACGTGGACATAAGTAATTGGGCAGGGCGGGCTCCAACATATCCGGTAAGCGAGGACCATCCCGTCGACGGCTTTCGCTCCTTTGGGTTCTTGGGCGCTGGCAAGGCTGGCAAAGAGCAGCAAGACGAGACACAGCGCGATGAGTTTGCGAATCATAAGCTTCTTCTCCTAACTCTAGTTGCTTGAGATGTTACCGTCGCGCGAACATCGCCGCGGGAAAGCCGAGCGTAAGCCAAATCTTGCATTGGACAAACTGTGAGGCGGGCAGTAAAGGGGTGTTTCCGTTTATCAGCTAAGCGCGGGGGGGGGTAGATATTGCAGCATATCAGTCGGTCTCAACCTATCGACTATGAAAGGAGTATAACACGGAAGGCGCGGCTGTCAAGAAAAGTAGCGCGCCCGGGACGGGTGAAAAGAAAACCGCTTATAGAGACTCCCACCCGCCGCCCCGCTCCGACGAGCGCTTGGCCGCGTCCATGATCCGCTGGATATGCAAGCCATCGTCAAACGACGGCGCGGGCGCCCTATCATCCCAAATTGAGCGGATGAACTGATACTGGCATTCGGCGTGACTGCGCATGAAATCGGGACTCATCGTCCAATCGGGCGCGCGCTGACCCGGGTAACGGCTGACCGCCTCGATCCGGCGGAAGCCACGCCCGCCGCCCAGCGGACTGTCGGCAGCGCGCGCATCGTAGACGTGGAGCCAGGCTGGCTCGTTAAGATCGAAGCGGAGCGCGCCGCGATCGCCAAATACTTCGAAGGTCAGGTCATTGGTCGCGCCCGTGCCCATGCGCGAAATCTCAACCGTGCCCAGCGTGCCGGCAGCCGTGCGCGCCTGCAGCAAGGCGATATCATCGACATCGACGCGCGCCATCTCCGCGCTGCCTTTAGCCGCGGGCCGCTCTTTGATAAGCGTATTGAGCGTACCATGCACGGAATCGAATTCGCCCAATACATAATATAGAAGATCTAAAATATGTGAGCCAAGATCGAAGAGGGCGCCGCCGCCAGTAACCGCGCGCTCGAGCCGCCAGGACATCGGCTTGTCGCGGTCGATATAACTGGAGCGATGGTAGCGTCCGCGGAAGGAAAATTGCCGTCCGAGGAAGCCTTCGTCAATCAGACGCCTGGCGCGCATGACCGCTGGAAGAAAGCGGAAATTGAATGTCACCTGCGCTTTAACGCCCGCATCAGCGACCGCCCGCGCCATACTTGCCGCTTCCAGCGTATTCATCGCCAGCGGCTTTTCGCAATAGATATGCCGCCCCGCGGCAGCCGCCGCCAGCACAATCTCGTGATGCGAATTATTGGGCGTGCAGATATCGACCGCGTCAATATCCGCGCGCCGCAGCAGATCGCGGTAGTCATCGGTGAAGAATGCGCAGCCGATCTCCTCAGCAGCGCGCTTTGCCGTTACGCCGCGCGTGGTGGCGACGCCGGCGATCTCGATGCTATCGGCGCTTAATCCGTAGTGGAAGGGAATCGCGCGATAACCGGCCGCATGCACCCGTCCGATGCCGCCATAGCCGATAAGTCCGATTCTGATTTTTGGCATTTACCCCGTCCTGTCGTTTCAACGCGGGCGATTCACAGAATCGCCCCTACATTCTGGCTTCAAGTTTGAGCAATCGTAGGGGCGAGCCGATGGGTCGCCTCTACCGCTCGCTTTGCTAGAGGCGCTTTAGTCCGCTTTCATCGCGATACTTGTCGCTCGCCACGCGCATGACGCCGCGCAGCTTGTCGACCGCCGCGCCGATTTCGCCCGTGCCCGGCTGCAGCTTGCCAGCGGGCCCCTTGAGCAGCGGCGATGAAAATTCGCCAACGGTCATGCCGGCCGCGATGAAATCCGCCACGTTGCCCGCGTTCAAGCCACCATCCTCCATCAGTTCAATGCTGCCCTCCAGGCCCG
Source organism: Chloroflexota bacterium (assembly GCA_028875185.1). Classification (GTDB taxonomy): domain Bacteria; phylum Chloroflexota; class Anaerolineae; order Aggregatilineales; family Phototrophicaceae; genus UBA6055. Next base: position 2,241 of record JAPPFH010000152.1, read on the forward strand.
CGTCGGAGATCATGTCGTGCAATCGGCGCATGGTATCCACCACGATCGGGTCAATCGTATGTGGGCTCTCGCCGCCGCTCGTCCCCTTCCAAAAAGGCGCGCGGCTTTCATATTCGATGATATCGACATGCGGGTGAATGAACTGCTCAAAGGCGACCGCCGGCACACCTTGCCAAGCCCAAACGCCCACTTTCAATCCCAGCTTCTCTTTGATGTAGGTGATACTCTGGAAGATCATTTCGTTCGTCGTTTCCAGCGGAAGGCTGATGAGGCTGACGCCCAGGTCAGCCAATTGATCGAAAACGCTGAAGCTCGGGCGCACCATTTGCAACTGCGCTTCCACCTCTAATTTCGCGCTCGCGCAGGTCGCCTCAATAATATCGTAACCGCCGCGCGGCATGCCGAAATCCATATACTTGCCATCACGCGCTTCGATATGGATCCAGTCGACGCCAGCCGCCTCCAGTTCACGCACTTGCGCGCCCAAAACGGCATAATCGGCCCAGAACAAACCGGCGGCGATCTTGACCTGCTGCGTTACTTCTCCAATTGGCATGTTCTCTTCCCTTCGTTGGGCGACCAAGTGGTTCGCCCCTACGCCAGTTCCAACACGCAGGCTGCTGTCGTTTCATCCGTGCAGAGCACATTGATCATACCACCCCTCAATGCGCCGGCGATGGCGGCCGCCTTGTTGACGCCAAGGGCAACCGCCACCGTCCGCGGCAGCGCGCGCAACTCATCCAGCGTGACGCCGATAATGCGTGGATTCAACTCGCAGGGAAAGGGTCGACCCGCCCGGTCGTAAATCTGCCAAGCCATATCGCCGACAGCGCCGCGCTCCCGAAAAGACCGCAGCTGCGCGCCATCAGCAACGCCAGCGCGTACGAAGACTGATGTCGCCGGATCCAAATCGCCGATGCCAATCAAGGCGATATCGGCGCGCCGCACTCGTTTGAGCGCCTGACGGACCAGCGCCTGCTCGCGGATTACCGCCGCCGCTTCCGCATTATCCGCCAGCAGCGGCGATGACAAGTAGCGCGCGTCGCCGCCCAGCTTCTGCGCCAGTTGTCGCGTCAAAGCCGAACTATCGAATTCCTTCAGCGCCTGGGACAGGCTGCCGGTCGCCTGCAAAACCTTCACATCAGCCTGGTAATCCGGGCGAATAGCGCTAATGACCTCGTATGTCGTGCTGCCAAAACATATCGCCAGGCTGCCGCCATCGACCAGTACGCCCTCCAAATAACGCGCCGCCAACTGCGCGATCTGCCGCCGCAGCAGTGCCGGGTCGGTCGCTCCCGATTGCAGCGCCAGCGCCCGCTCCAGCCCAAAGCGTTCGACCAGCTTCGCCTCCAGCTCCAGCGCGCGCTTTAGGGGCCAATCAATCAGAATGCGCACAACTTGCGCATCGCGCGCCTCTTTCAGCAAACGATGAATCTTGACGCGCGAAAGATCCAGCGCGGCCGCGATATCGCCCTGCGTCATTTCCCCTTCGTAATACATGGCGGCGACTTTCGCCAGCAACTCATGACGCGCGGCGCTGATCATCGCTAGACCCCGGCTCGATTCCGCTTTCTGATTTCACCCGCGCCTTGCTCCGTTCGCGGCTCATATCCAGGCAGCGGCAGCAAGCGCTGATGGATCATATCGATCATCCAGTCGACGCCGGGAAAGAAGCTTTCGTCGAGCTCAGCCGGCGGCGTAATCCAGTTGCGCGCGCCCAATACAGCGACAGGCGCATCGAGATCATCAAAAGCCAACTGCGAAATATTCGACGCCATCGTATGCAAGAAGGAACCGCGCTCCGCCGCATCCGACGCCAGCAAAACCAAACCTGTCTTCCTGACCGATTCGATGATCAGCTCGTAATTCAGCGGATTGAGGAAGCGCGCGTCGATCACCTCGGCGCTGAGGCCATGTTCGCGCTCCAGCCGTTCAGCCGCTTCCAGCGCGCGATAGAGCGCCGCGCCAATCGTGACGATTGTGATGTCGCGCCCCAGCCGATGGGCATAGGGCTCGCCCTCCTCGACTTCGTAATACTCAATCGGCACGCCGCCGGCAAAAAGCGTTTCCGGCTGGCTGTACAGGCGCTGGCTCTCGAAGAAGACGACGGGATCGGTACCGCGCAGCGCCCGGTTGAGCATGCCTTTGGCGTCATAAGCAGTGGCGGGGAAGTAGACTTTCAAGCCGGGGATATGGGCGACCAGCGCGCTCCAGTCTTGCGAATGCTGGGCGCCATATTTCATGCCGACCGACACGCGCAGCACGAGCGGCATGCGCAGCGCGTTTGCCGACATCGCCTGCCACTTCGCCATTTGATTGAATATCTCATCGCCGGCGCGCCCCATAAAATCGCAGTACATCAGTTCCGCCACCGCCCGTCCTCCCGCCAGCGCGTAGCCAACGCCAACGCCGACGATCGCCGCTTCCGATATTGGCGTATTGAAGAGCCGGTGGTACGGTATCGCCTCGGTCAAGCCGCGATACGCGCCGAACGCGCCGCCCCAATCACGGTTTTCCTCGCCGAAGGCGATCATGGTCGGGTCGGCGTAGAAGCGGTGGATCATCGCCTCGAAGATGGCTTCAGCGTAAGTCAGCGTCCGCAACCCGGTTCGCGGCTTGCCCGCCTCGTCCAAGCCAATGCGATGTTTCCCCGCCGTTACTTTGAGCCGGCTCGCGCTCAGCGGCTGCAGCGCATCCGGCGCCCGCTCATCCAGCGCGTCAGCCAGCTGATTCGAGAACATCATCCGCCCGATGGCATCTCCTGCCGTGTTGAGGCGGGGCGAGCGCTCAAGGTCGACCGCCGCCGCGACTGCCTTGGCAATCACATTAACACTGGCTGTTTGGTATTCCTCCAGCTCGGCGCCGCCTGCATGCCCGTTCGCGAGCAGGTATTCGCCGTAGCCGCCTATCGAATCATGCTTGCGCCAGCGTTCGATCTCATCGCGCTCCCGATACGACGAGGCGTCGCTCGGCGAATGCCCGCTGTAGCGATAGGTAATCACATCCAGCATCGCCGGCCCGCGCCCTTCCAGCAGCAGCGCCTTTTTTCGCCGGGTGGCGTCAGCAACCGCCAGTGGATCATAACCATCGACCCGTTCGCTGTGCATTGCCTCGGCGTTGACGCCCAAACCGACCCGCGCCAGCAAGCCCTGCCCAAGCGTCTCGCCCTGCGGCTGTCCGCCCATACCATAAAAATTGTTCACAAAATTGAAGAGGATCGGTGGCGCGCCGCCCAGTTCAGCATCCCAAAGCGTCTGATATTGATCCATCGCCGCGAAATTCATCGCCTCCCACACGGGCCCGCTGGCGACCGACGAATCGCCGATATTGGCGATGACGATGCCCCGCACCCGGTTAACCCGTTTGAAGAGCGCCATTCCGACGGCGATGTCAGCCGAGCCGCCGACGATGGCGTTATTGGGCATAATCCCAAATGGCGGGAAGAAGCAGTGCATCGAGCCGCCCATACCTTGATTGAAGCCAGTCGCGCGCGCGAAGATTTCGGCGTAAGCGCCATAAATCAGCCAACTGCTCGCCAGCGCCCGCGCATCGGCGAAGTCGCCCATCGTCTCGACAACGCGCAATGCCGCGCCGCCCAGCGCGCCTTCCATGATTTCCAGCAGACTCGCTTCATCGAGCGCCCGTATCGCCGATAGCCCCTTTGCCAGGATCTCGCCATGGCTGCGATGCGAGCCGAGGATGCAGTCCGCCGGCTCAAGATGTACGCACTGCCCCACCGCAGCCGCTTCCTGACCGATCGACAAATGCGTCGGTCCCGCATGCGTATAACGGATGCCGCGATAAAGGCCTTCCTTCTTGAAGCGATCCAGCGCCGTCTCGAATTCGCGGATCAAGACCATATCGCGATAGATATTGACCAACTGCTCACGCGTGTAAGCCGCCGCTTCCGCTTTCGCGTCGCGCAGGTACGCGTTGACCGGGATCTCCGGCGCCCGAATGGCGGAGCGCCGCCGCTCCTCAGCCGGGTCTATCATCAGCGATTTCGGCATTCTCAGATCCTCATTGGCGCGCGGGCGGCCCTATGGGTAGCCGCTACATTGCTATCGCGCTCTTGGCGCGCGGGCGACCCAAATGGGTAGCCCCTACATTCTTATCGCGCTATTGGCGCGGGCGACCCGATGGGTAGCCCCTACATTGCTATCGCGCTATTAGCGCGCGGGCGACCCAATGGGTAGCCCCTACATTCTTATCGCGCTCTTGGCGCGCGGGGGACCGCATCATTGGCAACGTGACGACGTGCATTTGCACATTAGCCGAACAATTACACAAATTCTAGACCGACGCCGAGCAATTGTCAAGATATCAGGCGATTCTGGTAAAATGACCGCAATCATCCGCCAAAACCGCGAGGGACAAAATGAACGTTCGTTTGCAGCACGTCAGCATACCGCGCCCGCCTGGCAGCGAAGACCTGGCGCGCGCCTTTTATGGCGGCCTGCTTGGCTTGCCGGAGATCGCAGCGCCGAACAGCATCCAGGCGGCCGAGGTCATCTGGTTCAAACTGGGCGAAGACGCCGAATTGCATTGCTTCCGCGAAGAGCCGCTTGGCGATACATCCAACCGCCATTATTGCCTGGTCATCGACGATGTCGCCGGCACGCGCAAGAAACTGGACGAGGCTGGTTACGCGCCTTACGATGTGGAGACGATACCTGGACGGCCGCGCTTCTTCTGCCGCGATCCCTTCGGCAACATCATCGAATTCACAACCATCGTTGGCGACTACCTGGCGCTGCAATAAGTTTTCCGCGGCTAGCCGTAACCCTGCCCATAACGCAGCGGTCCGCGCCAGGCGGCCGCATTCCTCGCGCGCAGTTCATCGACGTCCAGCGACGAGTCATCGACGCGCAGCTCGCCATCGACCACGGCGGGCCGACCATTGGCGTCCAAATACGCGATCAAGCTCGCCTTCAGCGCCGCTTGCGCCGCCGCGTATTCCGGCTTGCCCGCCAGATTGTGGCGATCGTCGGGATCTTTGCGAACATCGAAGACTTGCTCGACGCCGCCAGCAAAATAATAGATAACCTTCAGACGTCCGTCGGTGGCGAAGACCGTGGCCGGCGCCTCGCCAAATATCACGCGGTCGTCCGCGGCGCGCAGCAGCGATTCGCCATCCATTTCGGCATCTGGCTTCAAGCCCGCGAGCGCTAGCAAGGTCGGCGCGATGTCAGCTGTCAGCGCCGGCGTCGACATTCGCTGGTTGTAGCTTGCATATTCACGCGGCAAGCGCAAGATGATCGGCACGCGCGCCGATGACTCCAAAAAGGTCGATTTGGCATAGAGACCATGATCGCCCAGATGCTCGCCGTGATCAGATGTGATGACGATGACGGTATTGTCGTAGAGCCCTCTGCTTTGCAATTCGCCGAACAGACGCCCCAACTGATAATCGATATGCGTAACCTGCCCATAATAGTGGCGCCGCGTCCGCTTCAATATCTCTGGCGTCATGCGGTCGGCATTCCTTACGATGCGATCGGCGATGAGAGAACTCGGCTCGTCAGGCGCACCAACCCAATCGCCGACTGCGGCATCCGGAATCTCGAAGTCATCATACAGGCGATCAAATGGTTCCGGCGGATCAAAGGGACTGTGAGGCGCCTCGAAGACCAGCCAGAGCATGAAGGGACAATCCGGGTCGCGCCGCCCCAGAAAGCGGATGCCTTCGTCGACGATCCAATGCGTATGCGTCAGACGCTCCGGCACAGCGCTTACCGCCGGATACACTTCATTGCCGCCCAAGCCATGCCCGCGATAGAAGCCGCCCCAACCCTGCTCTTCCAGGAAGTTGACATAATCGTTGGGGTGCAAGCTGATGTCTTCAAAGCCGAAACGGGCGCGCTCGGGCCAAAAGTGCATTTTGCCGACCGCTTTCGTCTGGTAGCCGGCCTCGCGCGTCAGGCGATATGGCAGGCTCTGTTCAAGGGCAATCGGACTGCGCGGTCCGCTCATAAAATTGTGGGGCAGCCCGTGCTGGCTGGCAGTGAAGCCGGTGAGCATCGTGGCGCGCTGCGGCATGCAGATGGGGCAATCGGCATAGGCGCGCTGGTACCAAATGCCCTCAAAGGCGATCTGATCGAAGTGGGGCGTCATCACCGGGTGGGCGCTATCGGCAATGCCCAGGCAATCCCCGCGCCACTGGTCGAGCACGATGTAGACGATGTTGGGAACCCCCCTCGGTCCCCCCGAAGCATCAGGGGGAGGGAAAGCTCCACCGCGAAACTCCGCTGGAACGGAACGAGGAGGAGGGGTGGACATTATCCCTTGAGGCTGCCCTGCGCGGTCACGCCGCTGATGAGATGCTTCTGCCCGAAGTAGAAGACGACCAGCATCGGCACGATCATCAGCATCGAGAAGACCATAATTAAGTTGAGGCTGTTGTCTTCGCCTTCGAAGCCCTGCAAGGCGTTTAAGCCCAGCGCCAGCGTCCAGAGCTCTTTATTTGAACCCAGATAAATCAGCGGGTTGAGAAAATCGTTCCAGGCGAAGGAAAAGGCAAAGATCGATACCGCAGCCAAAACCGGGCGCGACATCGGCATGAAAATGCGCCACCAAACGCCGAATTCGGAACAGCCGTCAATGCGCGCCGAATCGTAAATGTCTTCGGGTATGCCGCGGAAAAACTGGCGGTACAAGAAGATATAGAAGGCGTTATGCCCGAGGACGCGCGGCAAGATCAGAGGTCCGAAGGTGCGCGTCCAACCGATCTCATCGAAAAACAAGAATAAGGGAATTAATCGCACCACATAAGGCAGCATCATCGTCGCCAGCAAGATGCCGAAGAAGATATTACGCCCGGGGAAGGGTATGCGAGCAAAAGCGTAACCGGCCAGCGTGCAGGGCACCCAGGCGCCAAACAGCGACGCCACCACGATGACCATCGTATTGCGTGTGTATCGGAAGATTGGGCGCGCTTCAAAGAGATAAGGATAATTCTCAAACGCGATCGGATCCGGGATGAGCTCCAGCCGACGGATGGTGATCTTGTCGCGCGTCTTCAGCGATGTGGAAACCGTCCAGAACAGCGGCACCATCATCACAATCGCCCCGACAGTGAGGACGGCGTAGATGCTGATATGGCGAAACATTTTGACTCTGGGATCTTCAATCATGTCCGCGTCCTAAGTCCATAGCCTAGGCCTCATCGTCTTGCGCATCGCCGTAGAACACCCAGCGATTCGAGGTGTAGACGACCATCAGCGTCAACACAAAGATGATTAGGAACAGAATCACCGATAGCGCGGCCGCATAGCCAAACTCAAAATCTCGAAAGGCTTTGTTATAAACATGCAGCATGTACACAAGTCCAGCTTGCAGGGCCCCCCCATGTGTCCCTATGAGGATGAAGACTTGCTCGAAGACCTGGAAGCCGCCGATCAAACCCAGAAGCAGATTGAAGAATATCGTCGGCGTCATCAGCGGGACGGTGATATAGATAAGGCGATGCCAACCGGTGCCGCCGTCAATCGCAGCCGCCTCATATAGATCTTCCGGGATGCTCTGCAAGCCGGCGAGGAAGATGATCATTTGCCCGCCGAAACCCCAAAGGCTGAGCAAGATCAGCGACGGTTTTATCGCATCCGGCGACGACAGCCAGCGCACCGGAGTCGCGCCAATCAAGACGAGGAACTGATTGAGGAAGCCATAGCGCGTATTGAGAAAGCCCGCGAAGATCACGGTCGCCGCCACCAAAGGCACGACCGACGGCACATAGAACAAGGTGCGATAAAGCTCCATCCCACGGACGCGCAGGTTCAGTATCAGCGCGATCAAGAAGGCGAATATCAGGCGCAGCGGCACACTGAAACCCAGATAATAAAGCGTGTTGTACATGCTCTTGCCGAATAATTTGTCCTCGGTGAAGATCTCGGTGTAGTTCTCAAATCCTATCCATGGCGGCGTGCCGACCGTGCCGATCTGATAATCGGTGAAGCTCAGGTACAGATTGTAGACGAACGGCGCCGCGTCAAAGATAATGAAGCCGGCGAACCAGGGGAAAATGAAAGCATAGCCAATCAAGGCGCGGTTGCGGAACCACCATTCCTGCAGCCGCACCTTCCAGCTGGTGTCGGATTCGCTTCGTTGGGCTTTCAATGACGCTTGCACGATTTCCGCCTTAACATCAGCCTGGAGGGCGACCCATCGGGGTGGTCCCTACGATTCTGCCTGGATGTAACTTGTAGGGGTCAGCCACTGGCTGACCCGTAGCAATCGCAGCTCTGTGTCGAGCAAAACCCCGCCCTCATTTGAGGGAGGGATTTAGGGTTGGGGGGATATCCTACATATTGTCGGCGTCGAACTCCGCCCAGAATTCATCCAACAGCTCCTGCATCTCGGCATGGGCGTCGTTCAGCGCGTCAGCCGCCGACTTCTCGCCGAATAGCGCTTCATCGATAGCGTTGGCAAGGATCTCAGCCAGCTGTCCTTGAACCGGCGTGATCGATACGGCAGTATCAGTAGCCAAGCCTTCAAGCACCACCGACCATGTGGGGTTGACTTCATAGTAAGCCGGATTCTCGTTGCATTCCTTCACCGGCGAGGGCCGGCTTTGCGCGAAGAGGAATGCGCAGCCGCCCAAGGGATGGACACCGATAAACTCGGCAAACTTGAAGGCAGCTTCCTGCTTCTCAGGCGAATGAACGGCTGGAATCGTGTAAGCCCAGGCGCCGCTGTAATTGTATCCCGTCGTGCCGGCATGCGTCGCGTCTGGATTGTCTGCGTTGTAGGGCCGCAGCATCGTGCCCCAGTGGCTGGAATCAGCATACCCTTCCGGATCGTTGACGTTATAGTGGCCGTAGAAGGATGTGTTGATGCGGAGGAAAGCAATTTGATCATCGTACCAAGGATGATCGCCTTGGGCGAAAGCCGTATCCTGGAAGAAGTCGGTCACGTTTTCCACGCCGCCGTTTATGTTGTTGGTGAAGTTGATCATCCACTCAAGCGTCTCTATACCTTCCGGACTGTTGAAGAGCAAGGTGCGGCCGTCGTCCGAGGAATACCTTCCATTGTTCGTATACAGCCAGGAGACAAAAGACGCATCGCCGTCGCCTATTCCTCCGATGACTTGAGCGCCCATGACATCAACGCCCATGGGATCGGCAACGGTAATCGCCGCTGATATTTCTTCCATCTCTTGCCAGGTCGCTGGCGGCGTTTCAGGATCAAAGCCAGCCTCGCGCAGCATGTCTTTGTTGTAAATGTACAAGCTTGTCAGACCGCCAGCAGTCGGCATGGGCAAGCCGTAGAGCTCGCCATTCCAATATTGCAAGCCGATCTCGCCGTCATAGAACACGCTTAGGTCGGTGCCGTGCGCCTCGACGAAGCTGTCGATCGGGATGATCAAGCCGCTAATCGCGAATTGATAGGTCTCAGGACGAGTGGACATGATGATGCCCGGCGGGTTGCTGCTGGCGGCAGCGGTGGCGAGCAGCTCAGCGCGGTTGTCCCAGGGTTGAACTTGGTTGATGATGCGGATGCAGGGGTTCTCTTCTTGGAAGTGACCGATGAGCGTATCCATCAGCGCTTCACGGGCGGCGCCCCACCAATTCATGAATTCAAGTTCGATGACCTCGCCGTCGCAGTCCTGCGCGATCGCCGGCGCCAAGCCGAGTGACAAGAGCATCATTACGGCGATTGCCAAGCCAATTAAACGTGAGACTTTCATGGTATTCTCCTATATGAACTTAAAATAGCGAATCTGTTGGCTTTTCAGCCATTACTACACAATTGTATCGCAGCGGCAATTTGATTTGCAGTTTGCCAAGCGCTCGTTATACTTGGGCGAGCGATTATGGCATGATCATCAAATTACCTCAGTTAATTTACCGCGTTTTGAGCAAGTTGTCAAAACAGGTTGGCAACACCGCGCTGAAGAAAGTGATTGCGATGGAAAACCCAGGCGTCCTGAATATTCTAAAATACGCCAACGCGGTGAAACTGAAATGGTATAGCCACGACGGCGCGAGTCAGGTCTGGATTCGAGCGGAACTCAAGCGCATGGACGATATCAACGGCGCCAATACAGTAAACATTGCCGACATCAGTCTCGGAAGCGATGTGCTCGACCTGCTGGTGGAAATCCTCACCTCACCGGACACCGATTGGATGAAATTCGATTCGCCCGGCGATGATGAGTGGTATGTGCTGCCGTCTCTCGTGGAGACCTAAACACTTAATGTCATGATTCAGCAATAACAGTAAAGGGAGCAGTTAAACAGAATGAGCGCGCATACGGCCGATCCACGACTAAGCCGCTTCGACCCGCTGGAGCGGATTATCTTCTATGATGACTTTGACGAGGGCGTGAACGGCTGGTCTGAATTGATCGGCAATTATGAGCACACGCTGGACTCGATCATACCGCTTTCCGCCGATTATCGGCCGCCGATGATCAGCAATTTAACCATGTGGGATACCGGCACAGCCGGCTCTATGGAAGGCACCTATGCGCTGAAGCTTGCGAGCCGCGCGCGCGTGGCCTCGTTGGCGACCAGCATCAAACGGGTGACATTTCGCAAGCCGGGGCCCGTTCAGTTGGAAGCCTATTTCTGCTTCAAGCCGGAGGCCTCGGAAATGCGCCTTTCCGCTGATGACGTCCGCGCATTCGGCGTACTATTCGATTTGCAGGACGGCATGAACCCGGATGTCCGCTGGATGCCACATCTGCGTTACCTCAACGCGCAGGGCGGCGAGATGATCAATCGCTGGCAAGTCAAGGGCGAAACACCGCCCTTCCAGCAGATCGGCGATCGAGGCGAGACGGTGTCGACCCCGCATCTCGGTCCAGAATTCTGGGAATTCGTCGACGCGCCGGCGCAGGACCTGTGCTACAACGAAATCGCCACCAAGATGAACTGGCACTATCTGCGCGTGAATTTTGATCTGGCTGAACGGCGCTTCCTGGGTTTCCAATGCAATGACCTCATCTACGAAGGCGACCCGCTGAAATACATCACCATCCCGGCAATGCCCAATCTCAACTGCATGCTGAACGCGGCTTTTTGGGTGCAGACCAATCGCGATAAACGCGCCTTCCTCTACCTCGATTCGGTTTTGCTTTCGGGAGACTTCTAGCCATGCCACTTAGACGCAGTTATACGGCGAGCGTCGAGCGCAACGTCCTCTGGCAGGGCGAATTCGCCAGCGAGCCCTACGAAGCCGCCTGGGCCAGCGAGGCGATCTTCTTCGTCCGCGCGCTGGAGGTTTCGCCTGATTTTAGCGGCAGCGCCCGCGTTCAGATCTCCGCCGACGGCATTCATTGGGCCGACGACGGCGCGACATTCGAACTGCCCGTGACGAAGGAGCAGGTCACGTTTTGCAAGGTGAGGCACTTCGGCGGCTGGCTTCGCCTCTATGGAGAACTTGACGACGAGGCGTCGATCACTGTGCTGGTTTCATTAGCGCTGAAGGAATGAAGGAAATGCCCGGCATACCGCGAAATGTAGGGGCGAGCCTTGGCTCGCCCGTCGTATGAACACAATTGTCAGGATCAGCAGATGACATTTCCCCCGACGTTCGAATACGACGCGGTCATTGTTGGCGGCACGCCAGCCGGCATCATGACCGGCATCACCATCGCCAAAGCCGGAAGGCGCGCCGTCATCCTCGAACGCAGCGCTTATATGGGCGGCTTGCCCGCCAATGGACTGGGCGCCACCGACATCCACACGCGCGGCGCCACTGGCGGTCTCTTCCTCGAATTTGTCGGGCGCGTCAAGCAGCATTACAGCGATACCTATGGCGCCGATTCGCAGCAGCTGACCGATTGCAGCGATGGCTACCGCTTCGAGCCGCATGTCGCCGAGAAAATCCTGCATCAGATGATCGCCGAACAAGGCGACTTGCTCGAAGTTCGCACTATGAGGCAATTCGACCATGAGCCGAGCAATGCGATCAAAGACGGCGCCGTCCTGCGCGGCATCCGAATCAGCAACCGCGAAAGCGGCGAGCAAGAAATCTACCGCGCATCCGTTTTCGTCGACGCCACATACGAAGGCGACCTGGCGGCGGCCGCCGGCGCGCCCTATATGCTCGGCCGTGAAGGCGCGGACGAATACAACGAGCCTTGCGCCGGCAAGTTCTACCAGCGCTGGGACGACCCCGTCGACGGATATTACTCCACCGGGCAGGCCGATAACGCCATTCAGTCTTACAACTACCGCCTGCCGCTGACAACCGATAAATCCAACATGACCCGCATCGATAAGCCGCCGAGCTATAATCGCGATGAGTATCTGTCGCTGATTGACGATGTGCGGCTCAATCGCTTCGCCGGTCCGCCGAAGCCGATGGAGTTCGATGGCATTGGCGCGATAACAAACATGGCGCGCGTGCCCAATGACAAGGTCGATGGCAACAACCAGCACGCCGCCTTTATCTCGACAGATTTGCCCGAGGAGAATTGGCCCTACCCCACCGCCAGTTGGGATTGGCGCGATCGCTTCGCCCTGCGCCTGCGCGATTACATCCTGGGGCTCTTCTATTTCGCGCAGAACGATCCCGACCTGCCGGCTGATTTCCGCGAACGCTGCAATCGCTGGGGGCTGGCCGCCGATGAATTCACCGACAACGACAATTTCCCGCGCCAGATCTATGTGCGCGAGGGGCGGCGCATCCGCGGTGAATACCTCTTCACCGCCCACGACGCCCTCTCCAAACGGGGCTCGCCCGCCCACATGACCAGCATCACCGCCAGCCACTACGCCCTGGATTCGCACGCCTGCCTGAAACGCGAAGAAGGCCGACCGCACACGGATGGGATTTTCACCTACCCCACCACCCCCTATTGCGTGCCCTACGGCGTCATCGTGCCGCTCGAAGTCGAAAACCTGCTGATTCCTGTGCCCGCTTCCGGCACCCACATCGGCTTCAGCACCCTGCGCATGGAACCCTGCTGGATGGCGCTGGGCGAAGCGGCCGGCGTCGCCATCAACGTCTGCCTCGACGGCGGCTCATCTCCGCGTGACGCCAACGTGGTCGAGATGCAGCGGCGTCTGCTAGCGGCCGGCGCTGTGCTCACCTATTATCAGGATGCCGCCCCCGGCGACGCCCATTACGAGGCGCTGCAATTCTTCGCATTGCGCGGTTTCCTGGGCGATAGCTATGAAGCGAAACTCGACGAACCGGTTGCCGACGACGACCGCGAGAATTGGACGATATGGGCGAACACGCCGGACTTAGCGAATTTCAGCGGGGCGCGCGGTCAACTCTTGGATAAAATCTTTAGTGAAGTGGGCAAGCGAACGGACGAGGAACAAGTGGCTCTATACGCGTCAATCAGTAGCTAATTTGGGATTCATTCCCTTCCCTCCTCGTGGGGTCGCGTAGACAACGACCCGAGGGGGAAGGGGCTAGGTGATGGGGGCAATGATGGATTTTGTAACGATCGCGCCAGAACAAAAACGGCAATTCGATGAAGAGGGATACCTCATCCTGCGCGAAGCGATCGATGGGCAGACCGTCTCGTCCTTGATCGACGCCGGCGATCGCCTGATCTCCTCCGACCGGCAGCTGAATCGACAGCGCAGGCCCGGCGGCAAATACGATGGCTTTCGCAATTGCGTCTCTATGGACGACGCCTTCCTGCCGCTGATCACCAATCCGAAGGTCTTCTCCATCGTCGCCCAGCTGCTCAGCCCCTGGCTCTCCCTGCTGACCAGCCATCTGATCTACCGCGCGCCCGATCCGCCCGGCTCGCCCGATACCGAACGCCTGCCCGGCTGGCATCGCGACCACTACATGTCCATGCGCGATCTTGGCGATCAGCATATTCCGCGACACTCCCTCAAGGTCGCCTATTATCTAACCGACTTGAGCGAGCCCAACTCCGGCGTCACTATGATGGCGGCGCGCAGCAATCAGCTCAAAGAACGCATCGAAATCCCCGAAGGTCAAGTTGATCCCGCCAGCAAGGTCGAGCCGCTGCTGAACCCGGGCGACGCCGTCTTCTTCGAGAACCGCACCTGGCATGCCGGCGCCGCCAATCTGACCGATCGCACGCGCAAAGCCGTCATGATCGGTTACAGCTACGATTGGGTTAACCCAACCGATTATCGCCAGCAAGCGCCCGAGTTGGTCGAGAAACTCTCGCCCATGCAGCGCTATCTCGTCGGGGAACCGGCCGATGACAATCCACACTTCGATTTCACCGGCGGCTACAACCCGATTGAGGAATGGTGCGCCGAGAACAGCTATCAGTACAATCCGAAGCAGGGCGTCGATCATATGAAAGCGGCCGGCGAACCAAGCAAGCCTGACGCGCGAATGTAATCTGGCGCTGAGGAAGAAAGAATGAGTGAGCGCGCCTATGAAAGCTCGCTTATTGAGTGACAAGCGTTATGAGCTTTAAGAGGATTTGAGCTTTGGCGTTTCGAAATAGCTGTCCAGGCGGTTGACCGAGGCTTGCAAAACTTGCATGTCGATATGGACGGTATTGTGCAATTCCAGCGAAGCGTCAACTTTTTTGCCATTTTCGCGTACGGCGCCTTCGAGATTGCTGAATTGGTTTTCGAGCGCGCCCTGTCTGTTTTCGACATCGCCAAGCCGGTTTTCGACATTGGTCAGCCGGTTTTCGACCGCGCTCTGTCTGGATTCAACCGCGGCCAGCCCGGCTTTCAACTCGGTTTGCCCAGTTTCGAGTTTGACCATTCTGTCGTCTAGTCTTTTGATGTCCCTTTGCGTGGCGAATTGGCGGAAGAAACCGACCACTACAATCAACAATATTGCAAACTGCAGCAGATGCTCCAATGCGGCGGGAATAAGCGGTTGATCCATGCGCCAAGACTCCAGCAGAAAAGTTGCCTCTCGCACAGCGATTATATTAGAATCTAGCTAGCATTGTCAAATCTCGGGCGCATGTGAGGAAGCGAACAATGAAAGAACGAAGCTGCGACATCCTCATCGTCGGCGGCGGCACCGGCGCGATCGGCGCGGCGCTGGCCGCCCTCCGCCTGGGCAAGTCGGTCATCATGAGCGAAGAAACCGACTGGATCGGCGGGCAACTCACCGCCCAAGCCGTCCCGCCCGACGAGAACCCTTGGGTTGATCAATGCGGCGCCAGCGCCACCTACATGCGCTTCTCCGATAGCGTGCGCGATTATTACCGCCGCAACTACCCGCTGACCGAAAAAGCGCGCTACACTATGAACTGGAACCCCGGGCAGGGCAACGTCAGCCGCCTCTGCCACGAGCCGCGCATCGGCTTGGCTGTCATCGAAGAGATGCTCGCCCCGTACCGTTCCAGCATGCAACTCGATATCCTGCTCAATCACATCCCGGTTGCCGCCGAAACCGATGGCGACAAGGTCTTGGCGGTCACGCTCGAAGATACACGCACTGGCGATCAACTGGTGGTCGCCGCGCCCTACATCCTCGATGCCACCGAGCTCGGAGACTTGCTTGAGCTCGCGAATGTCGAATCGATCATCGGGGCCGAGAGCCAGGCGCAAACCGGTGAGATGCACGCTGTCGAAGGCGATCCACTGCCGCTCGATCAACAGTCGATCTCCTGGTGCTTCGCCATTGATCACCTCGAAGGCGAAGACCATACCATCGACAAGCCAGAAGACTATGACTTCTGGCGCGACTACGAAGCCGACTTCTGGCCCGACAAAAATTTAAGCTGGCATTATTCCAGCCCGCAAACGCTGGAGCCGGTCCATCGCCAAATCTTCCACGCCGATTTCCGCCATCGTTACACCGGCGGACCGGGCGATCTCTGGCATTTCCGCCGCATCCTCTACGCCGGGCATTATCCCGATGACGCCTTCCCAAGCGATATCACGCTGGTCAATTGGCCAATGATTGATTACTGGCTCAAGCCCCTTCTCGGCGTCTCTGAAGACGTTAAGCAAGCCGCCCTGCGCGAATGCAAGCAATTGAGTTTCTCCTTCCTCTATTGGATGCAGACTGAAGCGCCGCGCTCGGACGGAAAGGGTTATGGTTATCCGGGCTTGCGCCTGCGCCCCGATATCGTCGGTACGTCCGACGGCATGGCGAAATACGTCTACGTGCGCGAAGCCCGCCGCATCCTCGCCGAGTTCACCGTGCTGGAAGAACATGTCGGCGTCCAGCAGCGCGAAGGATTGGATAGCGCCGAGCAATTCGATGACAGCGTCGGCATCGGCAGTTACCGCATCGACCTGCATCCCAGCACCGGCTTGCGCAACTATATCGACATCAGCTGCTATCCCTTCCAGATTCCCCTCGGCTCGCTGATCCCGCAGCGCGTCGAAAATCTGCTGCCCGCCTGCAAGAACCTGGGCGTAACCCATATCACCAACGGCTGCTACCGCCTGCATCCGGTGGAGTGGAATATCGGCGAATCAGCCGGCGCGCTGGCCGCCTACTGCCTGGACAAAGGCTTGTCGCCGCGCCAAGTGCGCAATACCAAGAGCCACCTGCGCGATTTCCAATGTCTGCTCAAAGACGATTTGGGCGTCCCGCTGGATTGGCCGCCCTATGCGCGGACGACCGCGCGCTAGGCAAATTGATGTGCATCGCCCTTGCACCAGCCCGGTAAATCTAGCGAACTGTAGGGGCGTTTCGCTGAAACGCCCGCAATATCTATGGATCACGCGGGCGGCACGGCGTGCCGCCTCTACAACACGCACAAATTTGTTGCCGATATGACACCTGGCCTGCTCGCGACTACGATTTTCCTCTTTACCATCGGCATAAGCTCTTGGGCCTCCGCCCAGCCCGACCAGCCCAGCTTCCGCGATGTCAGCGCCGAAGCCGGCATGACCGCGTCCCACCGCGCCATCTGGGACGACCAAGAAGCGATGCAAGGTTACCTCGCCATCGGGCAAGCCTGGGGCGATTTCGACCGCGACGGCTGGCTCGATCTCTTCGTCACCGGCAATCTCGATCCCAACGCGCTATACCGCAATAATGGCGACGGCAGCTTCTCTCTCTCCGCGCATTCAGACCAACTCAGCCTGCCCACCCTGCCGAGCGGCGGCGCCGCGTGGGCTGATTACAACAACGACGGCTGGCTTGATCTCTACATCGTCAACTACGGCGCCAATCGGCTCTTTCGCAACGACAGCGGCGCCGGCTTCACCGATGTCACGCTCGATGCCGGCGTCGGCGACAATGGCAAAGGCACATCAGCCGCCTGGGGCGATTACGACGGCGACGGCTGGCTTGATCTTTACCTGACCAACTGGTCCTGCTACCCCAAATGCGATCCGGTCGATTTCACCTTGCAGGGCGATCGTCTCTATCACAATAACGGCGACGGCAGCTTCACCGATGTCACCTTGACGCTTGATTACGCGCTGACGCTTGGCTCTGGATTCGCGCCCGCCTTTCTTGATTACGATGGCGATGGCGACCAGGATATCTACGTCGTCAACGACAAGCTGCAGAACGACATCGGCAACGTGCTTTGGCGCAACGATGGCGCCGGCTGCGCGCATTGGTGCTGGACGAATGCCTCAAGGGAGAGCAACACTGACCTGCTCATCAACGGCATGGGCGTCGATGCTGGCGACTATGACAATGATGGCGATCTCGATCTCTATATCACCGACATGGTCTACACGATGTACCTGCTGCGCAACGACAATGGCGACTTTCGAAGCCGCGCGCAGTCAGCTGGCGTCGCCATCAATTTGGGACCGGACGCCGGCGTCGGCTGGGGCGCCGCTTTCTTCGATTACGACAACGACGGCTGGCAAGATCTCTATGTCGCCTCGACCGAGTATTTTCAAAGCTTCCCCGAGCTCGAAACGACCTTTATGAATCCGCGCCCCGATGCCCTCTTCCGCAACAGCGGCGGGTTACGTTTCGACGATGTCAGCGCCCAAAGCGGCATCGATCAAGCGCTGCCCACCCTGGGCGTCGCCTACGCTGACTACGACCGCGATGGCGACCTCGACCTGGTCACCGGCAATTGGAACAGCGGCTACCGGCTTTACCAAAATCAGGGCGGGCGCAATCGCTGGCTGTCAGTCGATTTGCGCGGTTATGGGGCGGTCAATCGCAACGCCGTCGGCTCGCTCGTCTATCTGACCACGCCCGATGGGCTCACACAGATGCAGACGGTCCGCATCGGCGCCGGGCTCGGCGGCAACAACCAATTGCCGCTGCACTTCGGCTTGGGCGCCAACGCCAGCGCCAACCTGCGCATCGTCTGGAGCAACGGCGTCGAATGCCAACTCGATGGCGTCCCGGCTAATCAGCGCCTCATCTTGCAGTATGGCTTAACCGCCGGCTGTGGATAGGAAGGAACCGCAGCCTCATGCGAGGCGCAGAGATCACAGATCAACGCTCAGCGCGCATCCGTCTTGTGGGGCACCACATCACAGGTCGTCTGATACCAGGTCAGCATCCGCTCGCGCAGCTCGGACAGCACGCCCGCGTATGCCGGATCGTCTATCCGATTCCGCAGCTCGCCCGGGTCGCGCCGCAAGTCATATAGCTCATCGCTTTCGTACAAGCGGCGAACATACTTGTAATCGCGACTGCGGCACATCGCCGCCTTGCTGTGCTCGCCTGCTTCGCTCCCTTGCAGTTGAACGCGCGGCCAATACAAGCCCGTCGGATCATAGAATGACGGGCTGTCTTTCTCCATCGCCTGCTCTTCGCCCAAGAGCCGCCCACCCTCACAGAAGACGGCATCGCGATGTTCATCATCCGCGCCGCCGATCAGCCCGGCGAGTGAGCGCCCGAAGTGGTCGTAATCCGGCGCAATCCCCGCCCATTCGTATGCGGTCGCCGTGAAATCAATCAGCTCGACCAGTTGATCGCGGATGCCCGGCTTTATCGGCGCGTCAGCCGGCGGCTTGACGATGAGCGGCACGCGCGTCAAGCAGTCTTCAAAGGTGTTCTGCGTCTTTTCGACCAGACCGTAATCGCCGGTGAAATCGCCATGATCGGAGAAGAAGAAGATGGCGCTGTCAGCGTAGGCACCGCTCTCCTTCAGGGCGGCGACAACCTTGCCGAACTGCGCGTCGACGCGCGCGCACATGCCGTAATACACGGCGCGCAATTCATTGAATCGCTCCTCGCTCCAGCCCTGCAAGCCCTGCCGCTCGTAAATGCCGGCGGCCAGGCTCGGCTTCTTCTCCCAGTCCGGCGTCGGATAGCGCGGCGGGATGATATCGCGGTCGATCTGGCTGAACCAGGGCTCCTCCACGCCATATGGCGGATGCGGATAGCCGAGCGGCAGGTAAATGCAAAGCGGCTGATCGTCCGGCGCGCTGCGAATCAAGTCGATAGCGCCATCGACCATCGCCCAGTCGTTATCGTAGTAAACGCCTTCATCGCCGCTTTCGAGCTTGCCCGAAAAAAACGAATAATAGTTGTCGCCCTCGGGTTCGCCGCGCCACTCATCGGCTCTATGCAAATTGGGCTGCAGCTCGCGCGGCGCTTCATACTTAACATCGCAATAATCGGCGAAGCCATCCTGCCGCGGGATCAGGTCATTCTTGCCGCCCCACCAGACGAAATAGCCACTGTCCTTCAAATACTTAAGGAGCACAGGTTCATCCGGCTGCAGCATGTGGAACATCGTGCGGTGCCCGCGGACATGCGGGTACCAGCCGGTCATGAAAGAGCAGCGGCTCGGCGTGCATACCGGATTCTGACAAAAGGCGTATCGAAAAGAAACGGCGTCATTCTCGATGATTTGATCGAGGTTCGGGGTGACCGCGGCCGGATTGCCGAGATGACCCATGACATCGCCGCGCCACTGGTCGGGATTGAAGATGATGATATGGGGTTGTTCGGGCATGGTGATTTCCAGTACGACCGTTATTCGGTGGCCCAATCTTCCATCGGTAACTCAGGGAGTCGCGTAAAGCCGCGCATATCGTGCGTCACGATTGTCAATCCGTTTGCCATAGCGATGGCTGCTATCTGCATATCGGCGACGCCCATTAGCTGCCCTCGGTCTCTCAAGAATGCGTGTATGCGGCCATAGACATCTGCTGCGGCGTCATCAAAGGGCAAGCTGGGAAAGTAAGAAAAGAACTCATCTTGCTCCTCCCGATACAGCGCGGGAAAACGCCGACGGTACGAACCCGCATACATTTCCGCTTTGGAAATCGCGCTGATAGCAACGCCAGAACTTCGATGCCGCAAAAGCACTTTATCGAATAGCTGCGGAAATCTTCTGCTGATGCAATAGATGCAGATATTCGTATTGAGCAGGTATCTCATCGAGCGTCAAAACACGTACTTCCAGACGCCGTGATCAACTTCCCGCATGACAATTAGCATCGGATCATCCTCAAAGGTGCCAAAGCCCAACTCATCAGCCATCCACACGGGCATGCGGCGGTAAAACTCCAGCTCGATTTCGCGGGGCAACTGCTTCAAGCCTTCGCGCGTCAGCGGCAAAGTTTGATTATGCTCCTCACAAAATACATAGAAGTCGTCGTCGGCTTTGCAAGTGCCATTCTGGTGGACCGTCCATTTGAGCGCATTGCGCTTATGCATTTTCGCACTGCTTTCAATCTGCCACTGTGCATTCATCCTAGCGGACGCTGCACGATCTGTCAAACCTAACCGAGCCAGCCCTTAGAGCAAATCCCCCGGCAGCGGATGGAAATCCACATCGTAGCCAAAGGCGCGCGGGCCCACCACCGCCAGCGCTTCTGACGTCTTCAACTCCTTCGGCGCCGGCAGCGCCAAAACCGCCACTCGCAAGCCATAACGCAGCGATTCCGTGCCAATCGGCTCGCCATCTTCGAGGGTGACGAGCGTTATCAAATCGGGCGCCGTGCAGAGCGCCTTGCCATTGCGCCGCGCGATCAGATTCTCGTTTTGAAACTCAATCTCAAGACTTCCCCCTAATGCATTGGGGGGGGTGAAAGCGCTGATGAGGAGCTTCCCGCGGGCGAATCCCTGGACGGTGCGCCGCTCGACATCAATGATTTTGCCAGTGAATAGCACTTTTCCCTTGCAGAGCTCGGCGACGGCATCCGCTGGCTCAATCCCCCGCGCGCGGCAGTCGAGCACGGCGTCGCCGATGCGCTTCGCCAGGCTGAGCGTGTCGCGGATGATGGTCGCTTTCAATGTCGCGCCGCTCATCACCGGCATGACCAGCCCAGCCGAGCCGCCCATCTCAATCGTCAAACTGCGGGCGAATTCCTCCGCTTGCTTCGCCGACCCGATGCGCTTGAAGATTACCACATTGCCATGCGAATCAGCCAAGGCGAAGGGCGCCGGCGCCGCGCCATAAATCATGAAGGTATCCATATCCAGTTCGGGAAAAGCGCGCCCCATGCCATCGCCGTCGACAACGGGGACGTCAAGTTGCAGCGCCGTAATCATCGGTCCCAGCGCATTGCCGCCGCCGATCTCGGCGATGACGATGGCGGTGATCTTTTGCCGCAGGTGCGCTTCCAGGGCGCGGACGGCTCGCTTGATCTCCTGCCCTTCTTGCAGCTTTTCGTTGCTGACCGTGGGCGCGCCCATGCCGCCAACCGCGCAGACCAGCGCGTCTTCGGGCAAATCGTCAGCGCGGATGATAGGCACTGGCCGCCCAGCCTGGCGCAGCTCGTTGTTCAGCCGCAGCCGGTTCAGATAGGTGCTGCCGCCGCCGCCAGTGCCAAGTATGCCGGCGCCGATGGCGATGGCATGGGTGTCATTGAGTGTGACTTGATTCATGGAATTCACCACAAAGACGCAGCGGGTAGGGAGCTTGGTTAATCGGACGAGTCGGTGAATTGGCGCATATCGGTTTCGGGCGTCCAATTGCTGCCGTCAGGCAAGACAGTATTGTTGTCAAAAATAGCGCCAGTCAAGTTTGCGCTTGTCAAATCCGCGACTCGCAGATCCGCGCTCATCAAGTCCGCGTTTGACAAATTCGCAAATGACAAGTCCGCGGCTCTCAAATCCGCGCTCTTCAAGTTCGCGCTGCTCAGGTCCGAGAGAGACAAAGCCGCGACTCTCAAATCCGCGTACCTCATATCCGTTCGACGCAAGTCCGCGGCTCTCATATCCGCGCCCCACAATTTCGCGCCTGATAAGTTCGCATCAGACAAATCCGCGTATCGAATATCCGCTCGACGCATGTCCGCATGAGTCAAGTCCGCGCCTGACAAGCTCGAGTAGCGCAAGTCTGCGCCACGCAATTTCGCCGCAATCAACTTGGCCTTGCTTAGATTCGTGCGCGTCATTTTGGCCGAAACAAAGTTCGCGCCAGTCAAGTCGGCATCGGACAGATTGACCAGCGACAAATCTTGTCCGGATAGATCGCTGAAGCGCAGGACAATGCCGCTGAGGTCGATGTATTTTTCGGCGATGCCTTCGCGCGTCCATTTTTCTTGCGTCAGCGCAGGAAAGGCGGCAAATAGCAGAGCGACAACAATGATAATGCGATTCATGCGGTTTTCTCCGAATCTCTGATGGCGGACAATTACATAGTCTTCCCTTCATATTACACGTTTACGAAACGAGATTCTCTCTGAGCCCTCTTCGGCTCTGTGGTGAATTTCATTGATAGCGTGACAAACCCCCATCCCCCGGCCCCTTGTCCCCACAAGGAGGGAAGGGGAGTTTTTCAAGGAATTACGGGCTTTTGAAGTCCCTCCCTCATTTTGGGGGAGGGATTTAGGGTGGGGGGAACGAGGGATATATCAACACATTCACCACTCCCCCTCTTCGGCTCTGTGGTGAATCAGCCAAACCTCTCCTCGACCGGCACATAATCGACATCGTAGCCGAAGTAACGCGGGCATACCAACTTCAGCGCGGCTGGCGCCCGCCATTGCGGGGCGCAGGGAAAAGCGATGACGGCGACGCGCATACCGTAGCGCAGCGCCTCGGTCGTGATCGGCTCGCCGGTCTCGCTATCGAGCACGGCGATCAAATCGGGCACGGTGGCGGCGAATTCGCCATCGACGCGCACGACCAAATGCTCGTTCTGAAACTCCAACAGAAGGTCGCTGCCGCTGAAGTCGCCCGTGCCAGCCATCTTGGCGTCGCCCCGATTCCAGCCGCCCTCGATCCGCCGATCGACATCGGTGATCTTGCCGCGAAAAACGAGGAAGCCGCCCACCGCCTGGCGCACGGCGTCAACCGGGTTGGCTTCTTCGCGGCGAGCGTTGCGCACCGTCACCCCAATCTCCTCCGCCAGCGTGATCGTCCCGTGAATCGCCGCTTCCTTCAGCTGTCTCACGGTCGCCGAATAAAGCGCGATCATGCCTTCGGCGCCCATGTGCACAACGCAGGAACGGGCGAAGGTCTCCACCCAAGCATTGCTGACCGTGTCCATCAGCAGCACATTGCCGCGCTCATCGGACATGGCGAAAGGGCTGGCGGTGATGCCGTGCGCGGTGAAAATGGTCATCTGAATCTCGGGGAAGGCGCGCCCCATGCCATCACAATCGACCATGGGGATGCCCAGACGAGCGGCGACATAAATCGGCATGATTGAATTAAGCCCGCCCGCTTCAATGCTCATCGTGCCGCGCGGTTTCCGCCCGGAATAACGTCCCAGCGCTTCAAATGCGCGGATCATGTCATCGCCAGCGGGCAGCTTTTCCACGATGACGATCGGCGCGCCCATGCCAGCTGAGGGCACGATCAAGTCGTCGTCATCCAGCTCGTCAAGCGTGTAAAGCTCCACCGGTCCATATTGGCGCACCGCCTCCCGCGCCATCAGCTTGCCGACGTAGGGGTCGCCGCCGCCGCCAGTGCCCAGCACCGCAGCGCCGAGGGCGATGTCTTCGATTTCTTGTTCGTGCAATAGACGCATGGTCTCTATCCCTGTTTGGGCGATTCACAGAATCGCCCCTACATCAATTCCTCAACAACGGTGCGTACGGGCGAGCCGGTGGCTCGCCCCTACATCGAAATCTTGCGGCGGGCGACCTGATAGGTCGCCCCTACAAGGCTTGATTGGTATTAGCGAAAATCGC
>JAPPFH010000125.1 GCA_028875185.1 Chloroflexota bacterium
GGAGGGATTTAGGGTGGGGGAAACGAGGGATATATCAACACATTCACCACACCCCCTGCATTTGCGCCTGCTTCCGCCATTATAATGAGGACAAGGGCTGGATTCGTCATTCACCGGGCGCCGTCTGGATGAGGGAGATTTCAAGATGCTGGCACAGATTCATACGCTCGCGCTGCGTTATGCGCTGATCGCCGCGGGCATTGTCATCGGCGCCGTCTCGCTGACGGTGTTCTTACAGCCGCTGGATATCGCTCCGGCTGGGGTCGCCGGCGCTTCGACCTTGCTGAACGAGCTGTATGATACGCCAGTCGGCTTGGTGATTTTCTTGCTCAACATCCCGATTCAACTGCTGGGCTACATCATGCTGCCCAACGGAAGCCGCGTCATCCTGCGGAGCGTCATCATCGTTCTGGTGTTTTCGGTTGTCGTCGACAACCTCCGGCTCTGGCTGCCGCCAACCGGCATCAGCGATGAACGAATGCTAAACGCGCTTTTCGGCGGGATCACCGGCGGCATTGGCGTGGGCTTGGTTTATCGCGCGGGCGCGACCATGGGCGGCACATCGACTCTGGCGCTGATCTTGCAGCGGCGCTTAGGCTTTCCGATGAGCACGACTTTCATTTGCACCGATACCTTGATTATCTTGTCCGCCGGCTTGGTTTATGGTTGGGAGGGCGCGCTCTACGCGGCGATTGCGCTTTTCACGGCGGGCTTGGCCACAGATTATGTGCTTGAAGGACCGAGCGTCATCCGCACCGCCATGATCATCACCGACAAGCCCGAAGACGTATCTCAGCGCGTCTTCGCCAATCTCCAGCGCGGCGTCACCAGTTGGACGATCAAGGGCGAGTACACCGGGGCGGAACGCACGATGCTCTACATCACCATCGCGCGCTCGCAAGTGCGCGATTTGAAAGACGAAGTGGCGCAGGTTGATCCCAACGCCTTTATCGTGATCGGCATGGGGCACGCCGCTTATGGCGCTGGCTTCCGCCGGATGAAAGGGCCGCGCATGTGAGCTAGCGCAGGTGTTCGCCCGCATTGACGTGCAGCAGGGCGCCGGTGATGTGGTCCTCTTGGCAGATATAAACGACCGCGCGCGCCAGATCTTCAGGCTCGCCGGTTTTGCGCAGGACGCTGCGCCGCCCAATCGCCGCCCATTCGTCGTCAGTGGTGACGCGCCCGGCAGTCTTCATGACTGGACCTGGCGCGATCGCATTCACACGAATCTCCGGTCCCAGCGACAGCGCGCTGACCTGCGTCAGCATCCAGAGGGCGGATTTGCTGATGCCGTGATGCGGATACTTTGCCCAGGGACCATCGACGCCAGCGTCGCAGATATTGATGATGACGCCGCCGGGGACTGGATTACGCGCCATGATGCGCGCCGCCTGCTGGGTGATGAGAAAGGGCGCGCGCAGGTTGACGGCCATGGTCAAGTCCCAGTCATCCAGCGACACATCCAGCAAGTCCCTCTGCTGAAAGACCGAAGCGTTGTTGACGACGATATCGAGCTGGTCGTCGAATAGTTCGGCCGCCGCCGCTATCATGAAGTCCACGCCTTCCGCGTCGCTGAGATCAGCTTGAACCGCATGGGCTTCAACGCCGAGAGACTTGATTTCTTGCATGGTTTCGCGCACTCGTGAGGGCGCCGCTCTATTGAAATGCGCCATGATATTGACCCCCTGCTGCGCCAATTCGAGCGCGATGACACGCCCGACTCGCTGCGCCGCGCCAGTAATGAGCGCAACCCGTTCTCGTAGTTCGATGCGCGCCATATGGTCTCCTTGAGCTTACGCCGGCTCTTCCAGCGTCTTGAGATAGGTTTCCATTTCTTCCAGCTTCATTTCGCCCAGCTTCAGATGGCGTACGCGCCCTTCGCCGTCAATGACGAAGGTGGTCGGCAGATTCTGCACGCCATAGTCCAGCTTGACGACCTGGTTGATGTCCATCGCCACCGGCAGATTACGAACGCCAATCTCCGCCAGAAAACCACTGATCTCGGCGGAGGTCTCGCCCAGATTGATCGTCAAGAGCGCGGGACCGGATTCGTCGCCGCTGTGCTCGGCGATGAAGGCTTCAAAAGCGGGCAGTTCTCGTACGCAGGGCTGGCACCAGGTGGCCCAGAAGTTCAGGAAGAGCGGGCGCCCGGCGTAATCCGATGGCGAGACCAACGTGAAGCCGTCCAGCAATGGCAACTCGAAATCGGGCGCATGGAAGTTCACGACCGTACGCGGCGGCGCTGGCGCGAAGGTCGGGGCGGGATCCGGTCGCTGGAGGGTTTCGAGGGTGAGCATGAGCAGGGCGATGAAGATGCCGAAGAGGGGCAGGATGAGCAGGATGAGGTGGGTGGGGGAGGGGTTGTACTTCGTCATTGACGCCATCTTGCCCTGTTTAGAACCGCCAATTCTCACACTGCATCATACCAATCAGATTCACGCAGTTTATATTGTACGTCTTATGTGAAATGGATTTGCCAGAAATGGGCTGATGTCCAAAATGGTAG
>JAPPFH010000062.1:0-17631 GCA_028875185.1 Chloroflexota bacterium
CTTGAAAAACTCCCCTTCCCTCCTTGTGGGGGCAAGGGGCCGGGGGATGGGGGCTGCCGTTGTCATACGCCCCAGCCTACAGGTCGATCTTAAACAGCCGCGCCGCATTTCCGGCAAAGATGAGTTGGATGTCGTCCTCGCGATAATTCAGCTCACGGACATCGCGGATTTGCTGGACGAGATAGGGCTCGGCGAAGCCGCGCGGGAAGTAACTCGAATCAGTGCCAAATATGATGCGTTCGGGCCCGATAGTCTCCATGTATTTGCGGAAGAGCTTCTTGGTATCCCAGTCGCCATCCACCCATTTCACCCATTGATTTGAGCCGCTCGTATCGATGGAGACATTGCCGCAAGCCCAGCAAAGCTGCAGCGTTTCGCGTATCCAGGCGCAGCCGAAATGCGGCACGACGAAGGTCACATCGGGGAAGTCTTTGGCGACATTGTGCAGCTTCAGCGGATTGATGTTCTCATGCCAGGCGACGCCGCCGCCGCTTCCCAATATGCCGAAGTGAATAAGCACCGGGATATCGAGCTCGGCGCAGGCTTCCCAGACCGGATAACCGTCTTCATCTTCGATTGGCCGGTCAAGGGCGGGCGCCAGCAGCTTGTAGGCTTTCAGTCCATCTTCGTTGACGGCGCGGCGCAATTCATCGGCGGCGCCGTCGCTGAAAAGGTAGTTGTGGGCAAAGCCGATGAACTTATCCGGGCACCGCCGGACGATATTGGCCAGATTCTTGTTGCCGCCGCCGGTCACGAATCCCACCGCGCGCAAGCCGTACTTTTCGATCTCGGCCGCCCAGCGATCGGCGAGCTCTTCATCGGTGAAGGCATTGCGCTCCGGCGGATCGAAGCCCCAAGTCGCCCGCCACTGACGGTTGTAATTCATCGCGTGCTCACGCGCCACCATTGAACGCTGCTCGCCAATTCGCTGCGCGTACTCTTGTCGCGGGTTAGGACCGCCCTCTATGAATGAGCCCTGCCGCGTCGGAAAATGCACGTGAAAGTCGATAATCTCCAAGCCGTTGTACATATGAATCACCCTCTCTAATCGATTGCCTTGATCCTGGTTGCATCTCGCCCTCTAATCGTTACTTGATGATAGCCCATGCTCCGCTGAAATCCCAAACTTGAGAAAGGCGCCGGATTTCGGCGACAACTCCTTATCACTTATCGCCCGCCTGAAGTATTGGTACTAGGCAATTTGCTCGCTATACTTGTAACCACTTGCTGAACTGTGCATGCATGAATGGGAAAGGAATAGTCTTATGGCTAGACCAGTCACGTTATTCACCGGTCAATGGGCGGATTTGCCTTTTGAAACCATCGCCGAGAAAGCCAAGAGCTTCGGTTATGACGGCTTGGAGCTCGCCTGCTGGGGCGATCACTTTGAGGTCGACCGAGCGCTTTCGGAGGATGGCTATATCCAGTCGCGCCGGGATGTGCTGGAACAGCATGGCTTGCAGGTCTTCTCAATCAGCAACCATCTGGTTGGGCAGTGCGTGGCAGAAGCGACCATAGACGCCCGTCATCGCGATATCTTGCCCGATCGCCTGTGGGGCGATGGCGATGCCGATGGCGTACGCGAGCGCTGTGCCGAGGAGATGAAAGAAACCGCCCGCGCGGCCAAAGCCTTCGGTGTGGATGTGGTCAACGGCTTCACCGGCAGCCCGGTCTGGCATATGATCTATCGCTTTCCGCCGACATCCGATGAGATGATTGACGCCGGTTATCTCGAATTCGCCGATCGCTGGCTGCCCGTGCTGGATGTTTTCGCGGCTGAGGGGGTCAAATTCGCGTTAGAGGCGCATCCGAGCGAGATCGCCTACGACATTTACACCGCGGAGAAGACGCTGGAAGCGCTGGATCAACACCCGTCTTTCGGTTTCAACTTTGATCCCAGTCATTTCATTCATCAGCTGTTTGATCCGGTCAAGTTCATTGACCGCTTCGCCGACCGGATCTTCCATGTTCACGTCAAAGACTCCAAGGTCACGCTCGATAACGTCACCAGCATTTTATGCTCCCATCTGAACTTCGGCGATGCGCGGCGCGGATGGGACTTCGTCTCGCCCGGGCATGGCGATCTCGATATTGACGCGATGATCCGCGCGCTCAATCGAGCTGGTTATGAGGGTCCGCTGTCGGTGGAGTGGGAAGATAGCGGCATGGACCGTGAATTCGGCGCGACCGAGTCGGCCGCCTGGGTGAAGCATAATGATTTCACCGCTTCCGCTGTGGCCTTCGACGCCGCTTTTGCCGACGAGTAATCAGGACTAGCCTTACGATTCAGGAGATGAACAATGGCTGATGAAAAGCAAGTGAGCAGCACCTTTACCAGCATGGCGACCGAAGGCGCCGATGTCGAGGCGCCCGAGCTAGGCATCGGCATGTTGGGCTACGCCTTTATGGGCAAGGCGCATACCAACGCCTTCAAGAAAATCCCATACATGATGTATCCGCCGGTGGCGATCCCTCGCCTGGTCGGGATCGCCGGGCGCAACGAAGCGGCGGTGAACGCGGCCGCTCAGCGCTATGGCTATGAGCAGGCTTATACCGACTGGCGCGACATGATTGCCAACGATGACATCCACGTCTTCGACAACGGGGGACCCAACGACGCCCATGCCGAACCCTGCAACGCAGCCGCCGCGGCCGGCATGCACGTCTTCTGTGAGAAGCCGCTGGCGCGCACCGCGGAAGAAGCGAAGTCGATGCTCGACGCGGTTGAGACCGCCGGCGTCAAGCACATGGTCGCTTTCAACTACCGCTTTGTGCCCGCCGTGCAGCAAGCCAAGAAAATCGTCGAGAGCGGCAAGCTCGGCCAGATCTATCACTGGCGCGCGGTCTACTTGCAGGAGTGGGGCATGGACCGCGAGATGGAATCGACCTGGCGCTTTCAAAAGGACATCTGCGGCAGCGGCGCGCTCGGCGACCTCGGCGCGCACATCATCGATTTGGCGCGTTTCTTGGTCGGCGAGCCGAAAGCGGTTTCCGGCTTGGCGCAGACCTGGATCACCGAGCGCCCCGATGGTTCCGGCGGCATGATCAAGTCCGATGTTGACGACGGCTTCGTCGCGCTGCTCGATTTCGAAAATGGCGCGCTGGGAACGGTGGAAGCTACCCGGTTCGGCCGTGGACGCAAGAACTTCAATTCCTTCGAGATCAATGCCGAAAACGGGTCGATTCACTTCAACCTGGAACGGCTCAACGAACTCAACGTCTTCTGGCATCACGACAGCCCCGATACCACGCAAGGTTTTCACAACGTCCTCGTAACCGAAGCGCATCATCCTTACTGGGAAAACTGGTGGCCCCATGGTCATATCATCGGCTGGGAGCACAGCTTCGTTCACGAATTCCATCACTTTTTTGATGCTATCGTGAATGATAATGATGTCGCCCCCTATGGCGCCGACTTCGTGGATGGTTATCGCAACGCCGTGAT
The DNA here is from genome assembly GCA_028875185.1 of Chloroflexota bacterium. GTDB lineage: Bacteria > Chloroflexota > Anaerolineae > Aggregatilineales > Phototrophicaceae > UBA6055. The sequence goes on from JAPPFH010000062.1 coordinate 3,446, forward strand.
TTGCGATGCGATTATGGAATCAGCCGGCTCAGGCAGGCAGGTTGATATTCGCTACTAGGCGCAATAACCGCGGCGAATCATGTAGGGGCGACTCTTGGGTCGCCCCTACATCTTTTGCGCTCCGTCGGGCGACTCACCGAGTCGCCCCTACAGTTTTCGTCAGGAAAGATTCTTTCAGCGTCTAACGCGGACCCACTATGTACCTTTAGACCATACCTGGCCTGTCATCAGTCTTTATGGGGGAGGGGTTTGGGGTGGGGGTTAGCACGCGTACATGGCTCGGAAAATCTTGCAAAACACTAGCGGACAAGCCTTACAGGTCTTGCCTGGCGGGGCGCCTGCCCGGAATCACGGTAATGCTCTTCCCATCGGTATGCAGATGAATAGCGCCCACGTCATCCGTACGGAATAGGCGCGTCTCCTCCAGCATAGCAAGCGTATCGGCGTTCGGGTCTCCTCGTCGGTTGGCGAGATCGCTTTGCAGGAGCGCGATCTGCGGCTGAATCGATTCGAAAAAGCGATGGTCTAGCGATCGAGCTGTGCCGTGTTGAGGGATTTGCAGCACAGTCACGCGCTTAGCGGCGCCGCTATCCAAGATCTCTCGTTGACCGTCCGCGCTCAAATCAGAGGTCAATAGAAACGAGGCGCTTCCGTAAGTCACCTTTAGCGTCAATACATGATCGTTGAGTCGGTCATTGATCCTTGGCTGCGCTTGCGGATGTAGAACTTCAATGGCAGTGCGGTCCGAGAATTCCAGCTTGTATCCGGCCTTAACCGGCACAATAGGCGTGTTGGTTTGTCGCAGTTTTTCGAAGATGTTTTCCACAGTCGGGTCACGGTTGATACCCCCGTGATAAAGAACCGCGCCAACGGTGTAACGGTCCAGTACGCTGATGAGCGCCGCGATATCCCAGGAGTCCGGATGGGTGATGACCAAGATTTCAATCTCCCGATCATAGAATGGCAGACGATCGCCGATGGCGGTGAGCAATCGCGATGGAAAGCGTCCGCCGTCAATGAGCGCTTGCGCCCCGCCCGGCGTCTGCATCAGCACCGCGTTGCTATGACCGACATCCAGCAGCCATACATGCAAGTGTCCGTCCGCTCGGCTCGCAAGCATGGCTGCGGTCAAGATGAGCGATACGCCGCAAGTAACGCAAAATAACAGAATCACAGATTGCTGTCTAATGAAGCCTTGAATCCGTTGCCATATAGGCGGGCGAGCGGCATGTATCATGGCGCCTCCGATTAACAGCAAATAGAAGGTTTGAATCAGCCGTCCGTCAAGCTGCACGATTTGCTCCGCGAATGGCAGCGCGGCAAAAGCTCGCACAACGGCTATCGTCCAGGATACGAACACGAGATCAGCCCAGAAGATCAGGGCGCCGAGCGCCGGCATGAAACTGTAGACCAGGGCGCCAGCCATTCCCAGCAGCAGAACCGCCGACTGCACCGGCACGATCAGCAGGTTGACGGGCAAGGCGGCCAGCGACAGTCGCCCAAAATAAAATATGATGAGCGGCAGCGTCGTAATCTGCGCCGCAATTGATACGATCAATGGCTCGTTGAGAAGCGTGTGCAGCGCCGCGGCGACGCGGGCTGGGAGGAAGCTTTCCAGCAGCCGGCGTAAGCGCAAGGATAGCGGATCGGCGAAGAGTCCCAAGCCGAGAACCGCCAGAAAACTCAACTGAAATCCGATATCGAGAATGACATTTGGATCGAGCAGCGAAAGCAGGAGCGCGGCGAAAGCCAGCGATGTAGGGACGAATGCCTTTCGATTGAGTTGGCTGCCGACCACGAGCAATCCGCTCATCAGCGCGGCGCGGAGGATGCCGGGGCTGGCGCCGACGAAAAGCGAATACACGGCGATCCACGACAACGCATTGAGCGTGACCACCATCTTGTTACGGCGAAGTACGCTCGACAAGACGCGAATGACAATGCCGCTGACGATAACCATGTTGAAGTCGCTGATGGCGACAACATGCGATGCGCCGACGCGCGAAAACGCGTCCTTCAGCCCAGGCGATATGCCATCTTCATCGCCCAGCAATATGCCGGTGAGGAGCCCGGCTTGCGGCTCCGGGAGGGCGGAAGCGATGTAGCGCTGAACCGTCAAGCGAAGGCGGATAAGCGTCGAAATCAGGGCATTTCCATGCCCGGCGTCAACGACCTCTACACCGGCGTTCCGCATGACGCTGAATACGCCTTGGCGCCCAAGATAATCCGCGTAAGAGAAACTGTCCCAAGAGGCGGGAACTTCCAGCCGTCCCGTCGCGCGAATGCGGTCGCCATACGCGATAGTCGCGCTGCGATCCGCTTCAACGAGCACGAATCCGCTGGTTTCGCTCTGCTGATTATTGACGAAGATGGTCTCGCTTTCGAGGCGAAGTTGGAGCTTGTCCTCGCGCAATTTAGGCTGCGAGACCACCAAGCCAAGGATCGTGCCGCTGTGTCCGTTATGCCGCGCGATATCGCTGCTATTCGGCAGCGCGGCTAGCCGCAATCCGCCGGCGGCAAAGGCGATCAAGCCCACGGGAATCCACCAAGCCAGGCGCCGCCTCAATAGAAGCCCGGCGATGCCCGTTACAATAATAAGCGTGAGCCAGGCTGAAGGCTGAATCGAAGAGAGCGCCCGGGCCGCGCTGATTCCCAATGCCCAGGCCGCCGCGAATATTATGAGGCGCATTTGACGACAACTCTCAAATGCGGATCAAAGCGCTAATCATAAAGCCCGTTGGCGCCAGCGCAAGCAAAACAGACACCACCGAAGTGATGCCCGTTCATGGCTGAAATGGCGCGAAGAAAATTTAGACGCGGCTGGCTGCCGGCGCCTGCGCCGGGCGCTCGAAGTTAATTGCTTCTTGACCAGCGTCATTATGATCGACTTCCACGGATTGCTGCTGCGGCTCTACCTCAACCGCGATCGGCTCCTCGTATTGCATAATCTGGATGCCGTTGCGGATTTCGTCAAGCGTGTGGACGAACTGCTGCTCCAATTGGCTGAGCTGAACCATCACATAATCGTCCGCTTCACGCGTGATCTTCTCCGCTTCAATTTTTGCCTGCTCAATTACATATTCGGCGCGTACTTTGGCTTGCTTGACCATTTCCTGCTCGTCAATCAGGTCTTCGCTGTGCTGCCGAGCCTGCTGGACGATGCGCGCCGCTTCCTCATTCGCTTCAGCAAGCACACGATCCCGCAACTGAATTGTACGAGCCGCCTTTTCGATCTCTTCCGGTACTGATATCCGCATCTGATCAATGATTTCCAAGGCGCGCTCCTCATCCACCATGGTGAACTTGGTGCCGAAGAGATGCCGGCCCTCGTCAATCAAATCCTCCAAACGATCAACCAAGTGCTGAATATCCATTGAATCCCTCCCCGTGAAAGAGCTTGCTGCCGCTAACGAACTCAAGTGCCGAACTTCTTATGCAACGCTTCCGAAATGATGCGCGGGACCATTGAACTGACGTCTCCGCCTAGCTCTGCAATTTCTCGAATCGTGCTCGAACTGATATGCATGTATTGCTCGTCAGACAAGATCGCAATTGTTTCCAAGCCCGGCGCCAGTTTCTTATTTGCCATACCCATTCGAAATTCAAACTCAAAATCGCCAAACACTCTCAACCCTCGGATTAAAGCCGTTGCGCCAACCGACTGTGCATAGTTTACTGTGAGAGTATTATATTTCGCAACTGATATTGATGGGTAATTCTGAAATATTTGCGACGCCAGGTCGACCCGCTCATCAATGCCGAAAAGCACGCGTTTGTTGTTAGGGTTATCATAAATACCGACGATGAGTTGATCAAAGAATTTGGAGGCGCGCGCCGCGACATCTATATGCCCGTAGTGGATGGGGTCGAGCGATGCTGGATAAAGGGCGATTCCCCTGCCTGGCATTTGGTCACTCCCACAATACGAGCGCATTGTAGTAGCACTGGGATAATAGCGCCAACGGATTCAATAGCAGATTTCATGCGCGCCTGGGTCGCGTGAATATTGAGGCGCGAGACAACTAAAGGCGCGGCCGCGGCTGACGCCAAAGGCGCGCCGCCTGCGCTCAAGCTGATTGCTGGTATTAGGGACTAGATTTCGCGGCGGCGCTGCTCAACTGATGTCGCCGGGATCGGCGTAGACGCGGCGCACGATCTGTGCCAGGGCGCGATGTTCGGGCCGCGCCAGCGCAGGATCTTCCTCATAGAGCGTGCGCGCTTCACGTTGCGATAGCTCCGCCAGTTCGGCATAGTTCTGTTGCATGAGATGAAGATTGCTGTGGCCGCTCTGGCGCCTGCCAAGCAAGTCGCCGATGCCGCGCAATCGCAGATCGACCTCCGCCAAGTGGAAGCCATCATTCGACGCTTCCATAGCGGCAAGACGCTGCTCGGCTAGGCTCAAATCTTCGCCGCTCAAACGACCCGCATGCAAGTCGCCGATTCTATCGAGATCAATTGCGGCGGCACGGTCCGGAATCAGGAAGCAATAAGATTGTGCCGCGCCGCGGCCAACGCGCCCGCGAAACTGATGCAATTGCGCCAAGCCAAAACGATTGGCGCCTTCGATCACGATGATATTCGCGTTCGGTATATCAACGCCGACTTCCGCTACCGATGTGGTGACCATCACGTCATGCTTACGCTCCGCGAATGCCTGCATGATTTCGTCCTTTTCCGCGGCGTTCATGCGACCATGCAACAGGCAGACGCGATGACGATGGAAAACCTGTGAAAGGCGATCGTGCGCGCCCATGGCGTCCGCGGTCTCCTGAGATTCGCTTTCTTCCACGAGCGGATGGATGACGAACGCCTGCCCGCCATCCTCAAGTTGCCTGGTGATGAAACCATAGAGCCGTTCGCGCTCGACCGGATCGACAATCTGGGTGATGACTTCCTGGCGTCCGGGCGGCTTCTCGTTGATCAGCGTGATATCCAAATCGGCGTAGATTGTCAGCGCCATCGTGCGTGGATAGGGCGTCGCGCTCATAAACAGCAGGTGCGGATTTTCGCCCTTGCCGCGAAGCGCCGCCCGCTGATCCACGCCAAATCGCTGCTGCTCGTCAATCACTGCGATAGCCAGATTGCGGAACTCCACCCCAGCCTGGATGACCGCGTGTGTGCCAACGACCATATCGATTGAGCCGTCGGCGATCCCGCGATAGATGGACGCTCGATCGGACGCGCTCAAGGCGCTCGTTAATAGCGCGATGACCGGCTCGCTATCCGCTTTCATTCGGCTGAATGCTTCACTGACCGCGCGATAATGCTGTTCAGCCAGGATGCCAGTCGGCGCCATGATCGCCGCTTGCCTGCCATTGCGCAGCGCCATCGCCATTGCGATTATGGCGACAGCGGTCTTGCCGCATCCCACATCCCCTTGGAGCAGACGGTTCATCGGCACATCGCTGGAGACATCGCGCTGAATTGCCGCAATCGCGTCTTGCTGCGCCCGGGTTAGCTTATATGGAAACATGTCCGCAGCTTGACTTGCGATGAAGTCTTCTCCGATTTCAAGGCGCGGACCAGGATCAGATTGCCATTCACGCCGATTCGCGAGCAAAGCCAGTTGCAAAGTTAACAATTCATCAAAGGCAAGTCGTCTATGCGCGTGATCACGATGATCCCAGCCTTCAGGAAAATGCGCCTGCCGCAGCGCCCAGCCCAGGTCAGCCAGATCCGTCCGCTCCAGCAAAGCCGCTGGCAGCGGGTCCGCGATCTTCTCCGCCCATTCGTTGACCAATGTTCGGATTATCCGCCGCAGCAGCCTCGGCCGCAGTCCTTTTGTTATCCGATAGACTGGAACAAGGCCGATGGTATGCAGGTTTTCGCTGTCGAGTTCTTCCCATTCGGGATTGGCCATGTGCTTCATATCGCGGAAATAGGACACTTTGCCGCTCAAAACGATCTGCGTGCCTCTGCGAAGTTTAGGCGCCAGAAATTCTTGCCGGAAGAATCGCACAGAGACGGCGCCAGTGCCATCAGTGACGGTGACAACCAGATCCTTGCCGCCGCGACTTGAAACCACCCTCGTATTTGTGACCGTTGCGACAAGGGTCGCCTCTTCGTTTTCCGCCAAATCCTTGATGGCTTGCAGCGCGGTGTAATCACGATGATGGCGCGGCAGCCTGAACAGCAGATCGCGCACGGCGCAAATGTCCATTTTCCTCAGCAGCTCGGCAAAGGTTTTGCCAATGCCTTTCAACGATGTCGTTGGCGCTTCCAGCTCAAGCTGCTGCTTTCCAATGTCGTCGGCGCTCAACTGTGGACGCGGCAGCCGCGGCGGACGGGCAAGGGAAGGCATCGCGGGCAAATCCAGCCGCGTTGTACTGGGCCCTGAGGTGAAGTCTTCATCGTAAGTGGCGCTGTCATAAGCGTATGAGCGCTTGTTCCCTCGCGAGCGCTGGGGGGCCGCTCCGCGGCTGTCGGACTGTTCGCGCCGGCGTCGATGCCTTTCGCGCTCAGGCGCCCGCTCGACAGGCTGCGGCAGTTTCGCTTGCCACTCAGGTATTCGATCCCGATAAGCCTTTGGCGCGGGCTGGCGGTTGGTCGCCCGATCCAGAAGATAATTTATTTTGCCAATCCGCTCGTCTTCATCCTGGATGGATTCATAGGTCGAAAGTATGTCGATGATTTCGTCTATCAGAATATGCTGCTCCGCCCGCCTTGCTTGCTCGCGCGCTTGTGGCTGCCAGGAGGACGCGAATGCGGCGAATCCGCCGACAACCGCGGTATTCCTGCCGCCTTGATCGCGCTCTAGCTTCATGATTTTCACCAGCGTTTCCAGCGCAGAGGGCATGTATCAATGTCTCCATTCCGCGTTTAATGTGGCGACGCCAATCGCGCCTGGCCCAATATGCGCGCCAAGCGTCGGCGAGGTCTCGATGACTAGTGTATCAGATGGCGCCAAATCACCGATGTCTTCCAGGAAACTCGCTGCGCCTGGCCTATTCGCGATGTGCAGGATGGCCAAACGCTCAATTGGCGTCTGTTCTAAGGTAAGCTCCCGCAGCCGCCGCACAGCCCGCGACCAGGTTCGCGCCCGCCCGATTGACGTGACTTCGCCTTCATTTACACGCACGATGGGTTTGATCTTGAGCAGACCGCCTAAGCTCGCAACCAGCGTATTGACGCGCCCGCTGCGGCGGAGGTATTCCATAGTGTCAATTATTGCATAGACTCTCGTATGCAGCCGTACCCTCTCGATAGCGTCCAAAATGGTTTCGAGCGCGGCGCCTTGCGCGGCCAGTTCCGCCGCAGCCCAGACTTGGAAGCCGATGCCGAAGGTCAGCTGCAAGCTATCGACCAGGGTGACGCGCGCCTCGCCCACCGACCGCGCGCCCAAGCGCATCGCGTTAAGTGTTCCGCTCAGCTTTTCGGGCACGTGGATGGACACGATGCGCTCGGCGCCATCGTCCAAGATCGCTCGATAAAAGGCTTCGGCATCGCCCGGGGAGGGCGCCGCTGTCGTAGGCAGGGAAGACATAGCGGGCAGATCGCGGAAGAACCGAGATCGGTCAAGCGAGGCGCCGTCATCGGGGATGCTTTCGCCCCCGATGTTCACATAGGTCGGGATGATGTTTATGTTGAGCAAGTCAACAAGCTCAGCTGGCAAGTCGCAGACGCTGTCGGCGGCGATGCGTATATGACTAGAAGTCATAATCGAAGTCGTCCACCGCTTTTTCCAGCACCGCTACGCCAGTTGCTTCCGTGCCCAAGTAACTTGCCATCGTGGCGCTGTACATCGTGAATGGGAAATGCTGGCCCGGGAATTCGAGCGCCAGACGATCTTGCATAAGGCGCGTCTCTTCGGTGATATGCTTCTGGTCTTGAAGCACAACCGCGTCTTCCAACTCGGTGAATTCAACCAGAAACTCGACTAGCCGTTCGATGACTTCGGCGCGCGTTCGCACCTTTTCAATGATTATGATTTTGCCGTCTTCCAGGCTGACAAAGGGTTTGATCCCCAGATGCGTAGACAGTACCGCGTGGGAAGGCGTCATGATTCCGTTGGCGCGCAGAAAGTCAACATTGTCCACACAGTACACGGAATATACGCGGTTGACCGCTTGTCGCACCGCTTGAATCACACCCTCGGCGGTCTCGTGTTCATTTGCCGCGCGCGCGGCAACGCGTATGAGCATGCCTTGGCCAGCGCAGAGGCTCTGCGAGTCGACCACGACGATTTCGCAGTCTCCGCTCACTTGCTGGGCGGCAAGCCGACCGTTTCGCCAACTGTCGGACAGCTCGCGCGACGGATGTATCGAGATGATGGCGTCGCAGAAATGCGAAAGGCGGGCATAGAGCTCCGCATAATCTTTCTCGCTCGGCGGCTCGACTAGCGGCGGGCTCGCCTGCTTGGACATCAATCGAAAGGCTTCGTCCGTATCAATATCGATGCCTTCAAGATAACGCTTTCCGGCGATTTCGATTACATTGGGCAGAATAGTAACTGGGAAGTGACGCACAAGGCGCGGGTTGGAAAAACGCGCTCCGCTGTCGGTCACGATGTGGATTCTAGGCATTATTCAACACTTATAAGGAATGGGTAGAGCGGCTGCCCGCCATAGACTGCTTCGAATTCTAACCCGCCGATAGACTTTGTTAAACGCCGAATCAATTGATCTGTTTCTCGCGCGGAAACGCCGGCGCCATAATAGATCGTGGCCAACTCGGCGCCCGATGTTTGCAAAGCAGCCAAAGCCTCAACGGCGACGTCGTCAAGGTCTGGCGAAGCCGCGCGTATCGTCCCATCTACCAAGGCGATAAAGTCGTTCTGATTGATTTGCAAGCCGCCAAAAGAAGTCGAACGCGAGGCGCGCGTAATCTCAACCGAGCGAATGTCGTCGGCGGCCGCGCGCATCTTGGTGGCTGTCGCGTCGAAGTCCGCCTCGGCGTCGAGCGCGTCGCCGAAAGCCAACATGGCGCCGATGCCCTGCAGGACGTTCTCCGTCGCGACCACAGATGCTTGCTTGCCCGCCACAAGATCGGCTGCCTGCCGGGCGGCAAGCGCGATGTTGCTGTCATTTGGCAGGACGATAACACGCTCGGACGGCGTCTCGTTAATGGCGGCGACGATGTCTTCCGCCGCCGGATTGTGCCCCCCGCCACCGGGGACGATAGCGCTGCAACGCAAGCTCTGGTAGACGGCGCGCAGACCCTCTCCTTCCACTACGGCGACTACCGAAACGCCTGATGGCTCAGTATCGCCCCGATCCGCTAGCGCGAGCCCTTCCGATTGGCGCTGCTGAACCTGCAGTTCCATATTTTCTACGACGACGTCATCAAGCGCAGCGCCCGATTTGATCGCGAAATCGAGGGGAATAGCCGGATTGCGCGCATGGATATGTACCTTTATCGTGTCGCCCGCGCTGGCGACAATCACAGACCAGCCTATTTGCTCCAGTTCGCGGCGCGCTTCATCGATATCAAGATCGGCGCCAATCATCAGAAACTGCACATCGTAGCCATAAGACTCGGCATGGACCGCTGGCGCCGGCAAGCTGGCGGTCGGCTGGAAACTGGTGACTTGGGTCCGCGACGTTCCATTTTGCATGCCCTCCAGGAAACACAGCAGCCCCATCCCGCCGGCGTCCACAACGTCCGCTTCGCGTAATATCGGCAATAGATCTGGCGTGTTCGCAAGCGACGCCCGCGCGGTTGCTACCAGCCGTTCCAGCATTTTTCGCAGCGATTCGGATCCGCGGTCGCCGCGCTGCAAATCTTCCGCCGCCTCGCGCGCCACTGTCAGAATCGTGCCTTCTGTCGGCGCCGATACCGCTGTATAGCTTTGCGCCACTGCCGCATTACACGCGACCGCCAGGCGCTCGGCTGAAATGGTCGATGCTTCGCCCAAGCCATCAGCGAATCCCTTAAGCAGTTGCGAGAGGATGGTTCCGCTGTTGCCGCGCGCTCCCATCAAGGCGCCATAGGCGAAGCGGCCCGCGATGACGCTGACATCATCGCTGTCGCAGCGCTCGATTTCGCGATAAGCGCGCCGGACGGTATGGTACAAATTGATGCCCGTATCACCGTCGGGAACTGGAAAGACATTGAGCTGGTTGATACGGTCTACGTTCCGCGACAGGTTGTCGACGCCGGCGCCGAAGCGGCGTTTGAGCGCTTGACCACCACAATCAGACGGCGCCATAATCAGTTGTCCGCGCTGCTCGTTGGCGCAGCGCATCAATGCCGGCGGCGATTCCCCGCTCGTGTTGAAAGACGCCGGCGCCCGCGATAGCGATTGTGGCGCCCGCGGCAATGACAGCCGCAATTGTGTCGATGTTTATGCCGCCGTCTACCTCAATCTCAATGTCCTTGCCGCTGTTGTCCACCATCGCCCGCAGCTTCCGCAATTTGCTTATCATGCCCTTAATGAAGGTTTGCCCGCCAAACCCCGGATTCACCGTCATGACGTTGATGAGCTCAATATTGTCAAGCACATCGCCTAAGGTCGCCGCCGGCGTATGCGGATTGAGCGCCACGCCCGCGCGACAGCCGACCGCTTCAATTTGCTCAAGTACGCGATGCAGATGAGGACAGGCTTCAACATGAACCGAGATCGAATCGGCGCCGCTATCGGCAAATCGCCGCGCAAACTTCTCCGGCTCGACGATCATCAGGTGTACGTCCAAGGGTATTGCCGCTACTTTCGCCACCGCCTCGACTATCGCGGGTCCCATCGTGATATTGGGTACAAAGCGCCCGTCCATCACATCAATGTGAATCAAGTCGGCGCCAGCTTCTTGCGCCTGCGCCACTTGATCGGCCAAGCGGCCAAAATCAGCCGCCAGAATTGAAGGCGCGATCTTGATTAAGTTATGCGTCAATTGGTCCGTCAACTCTCGCTAGCGTTCAACATTAGGATACTACAGTTTAGCCAGCGCAATGGCAACCGGGGCGCAATGGCGGACGCTCGTAGGCGCGCGCTTTCAAGCGGCGGGCGCCATCAGCCGAGCTGCTGGTTTCGCAACACAGTCGTGATCAGTTGCCCGCAGCCAGCGTCGATGTCGATGCCGCGGCGGACGCGGACAGTGCTGCTGATGCCGTAGCCGCGCAGCACATCACAGAAGCGCTTGACGCGCGCTGATTGCGCCGGGACGCCAGCATAACCCCCGGTCGGATTGAGGGGAATGATATTGACGTGGCAGAGGAGCCCGGTCAACAGTCGACCCAAGCGATGCGCTTCTTCGCATGTATCGTTTTCGCCGCTGATTGCCGCCCATTCAAAGGTGACGCGCCGGTTGGTCCGCGTCACATAATAACGGCAGGCATCCAAAAGCTCGTCTATATTCCAGCGCGTGTTTACCGGCATCAGCGCCGAGCGTTGCGCGTTATCGGTCTTGTGCAGGCTGACCGCCAGCCTCGCCTGCAAACCCTCATCGGCAAAGCGGCGGATCTGGGGCGCCAGCCCAACTGTGCTTAGGGTGATATGCCGCGCCCCGATCTCCAAGCGCGACATCAACTGTCGCAAAGCCGCCAGCGATGCGTCGTAGTTGTGGAAGGGCTCGCCCATGCCCATAAAGACAACATTGCTAAGGCGTTGGCCACGCCGCGCCAATTCGCGCGCGAAGCGCATCGCCTGCTCAAAAATTTCGCTCGCGCTCAGATTGCGCCCAAAGCCCATTTGCCCCGTGGCGCAAAAGACGCAGCCCATCGCGCAGCCGACTTGAGACGAAATGCATGCTGTCATGCGATCATCATCGTAAGGCATCAGAACGGACTCAATCAGCTGGCCATCGTGAAGCCGGTAGAGACGCTTGTCCGTGCCGTCGCGGCTGCGCTGCCGCGTGACTAATTCGTGGCTGCCGAGCCGGCATCGCTCTTCAAGTCGCGCTATTGTCGCGCCCGGCAGGTTGGACATCGCCTCAAAGCGGTCCACGCGCTGACGGTACATCCACTCCCAGATTTGTCGCGCTCGGTAGCGCTCTTCGCCAAGGTCGACGATGAAGTCGTTCAATTCGGCGCGGCTTAGCGCGTATAGATTCACCAACATCGAGTACTCGTCAATCGCAATTCGATCATGCGGGCGTCAGATTAGAAATGAGAAATGGCGCGAAATTGTAGCTCGCGTGAGCGATGATTGCCGCGGTTGTATTGAAGCGCTTCCGCAAGAGACCAAAGCCGATTGAAACGAAGAACAGAATCAGCAATTCGGGAGACAGTCCATATTGCGCGTGGACAAGCGTGAAGAGCGCGGATGACACCCAAAGCCCAAAAATCGGCTGCAATGCGCCGCGAAAAAATATCTCTTCGCCCACGCTCGACAGGATCGCCACCAGCAGCGCCGCCGGCAGCGAGACCTTAACGATATCGAACAATTCGCTCGCGCCCGAATGGCCGTTCGCAGTCAACGATATGAATTTGGAGGCAAGCATCATGCCGCCGAAAATCAGCATGCCAGCCGCCAAACCGGCAAGCCAGTCGCGGCGCGTCGGTAAGCGCAAGCCCAAGCGCCGCAGAACGCCATCCAGGTCGCGGCGCAGTTTCCAGCCGGCGCCTAGCAGCGACAATGCCAGGTAAACAAGCGCGGCAGTTATCAGATTGGAGAGGACGCCGCTCATGTCGGCCGGGAAATAGCTCCCGCCATATTCGCCCGGCGGCAACAGTAAACGCAGAAGGCTCCCTGCCGCATGCGCGATGACAAGCAGGGCGGCCGCGCGGTGCAGTGGGTTGCGCTTGTCGAACTGCGGTCGGTCGAAGGGATTCAATATGGTCATCAGCTTTTCGAAGTTCGCCCAAAGCAAGACCATTTGCGTGAGCCCCAAGCTCAGTAGCGGCGTGAGCGGCATCGCGTTTTTGACGCGGAGATCATGGTTTGCCGCTAGTATCAGAATGGTGGCGTATACCAGGCTCGGCAGGTCTACTATCATTAGAGCATCATTCCGTAACGTCTGCCGTCAGTGTATATGAGACGGGCGCGCCATTCAATGTTCTCGCCAAGCGGTCTAGTGAGTGGTAAATGTGTTGATAGCGCGACAAAGCCCATCCCCGAAGGTCTATGTCTACATGACCCGGTCCCTTGCCGTAGTGCAGTGTCTACGCGCGCCCCACAAGGACTGAGGACAGGACAGGTTTGGTCTAATCGAAAACTTATAGCCCAAGTTAGACTTCGAAAGCATCTATCCTGGCGAAAACTGTAGGGGCGACTCGGTGAGTCGCCCGAAAAAGCCCTAGAAATTGTAGAATTCGGGACGATATTTTGCTCGCTCAAAAACTGTCCTGTCCTCAGCCCACAAGGAGGGAAGGGGAGTTTTTCAAGAAATTACGGGCATTTGAAGTCCCTCCCTCATTTTGGGAAACATCCCCCGTGAGGCGGGGGACCGAGGGGGAACAAGATTTAGGGTGGGGCAAACGAGGGATATATCAACACATTCACCACAGCCTAGGATCAGCGGCGTTTGCCTTTCAGTCATACTGCGTATATACTCATAGGATAAGCGTCTCCAAAGCTGTTGGTAAATTGACGTGGTGGAAAACGATCCAGTTTTAGAACAGCGCGTCGAAGCATTGGAGCAATTCTCGCAGACTCGGGTGGTCGAGCAAGTCGGCGACCTGACTCAGCGCGTCTCCGGCTTGGAAAGCGCGCGCGAGACGGAGAAACCGCACCTGGCGAGCAAGGAAGATATTGCGCGCTTGGAGGGGCTGCATAGCGCGACGCAAAAGCAAATTGCCGCCCAGTCCGAACAATTCAGCAAAGACCTCCAAGCCCAAAGCGAACTGTTCAACGCGCGGCTGGACAGCCAAAGCGAACAGTTTAACAAAGACCTCCAAGCCCAATCCGAGCAGTTCAACGCGCGGCTGGTTTCCTTGTCAGCGCAGTTCAGCAAAGACCTAATAGCCCAATCCGAGCAGTTTAGCAAAGATCAAAAAGCCCAGACCGAGCAGTTGCGACGGGAGTTGGAACAACGGATTAACCGCCTGGTCGCTTGGGCGGTGGTTACCGGCATCGCTTTAGGGGGTCTTATCATCGCGACTTCGACTTGATTCCGTGAGACACTCATGATCGGTCAAATTTAGCCAAGAGGCAGCGCCATGAAGATATCCAGCCGCGCCGCGCGTTTTCTTAACCATTTCATAACATTTGGGGGCGGGGCGGGGGGGGGGGGTGGTGGGGGGGGGGGGGGGGGGGGGGTGGGGGGGTGGGGGGGGGGGGGGGGGGGGGCGGGGGGGGGGGGGGGGGGGGGGGG
>JAPPFH010000062.1:17641-25962 GCA_028875185.1 Chloroflexota bacterium
ATCAAACGCCCTGCCAACTTATATTTCCCTTTTCCAGGCACCTCCAGCGATGGTGAAATCTCATTGCTAAAAAAATTACAATATCATTACTGGCAGGGGGTTTTTAAAAAAAACCTTAAATTTAACCCCCCCCCCCCCCGAATATATGTTCTAGCATTGCGCCTCTGCGTTCTTGCTTCGCTTAGCCTCTTTTCTCTGCCCACCCAAGCCCAAAATGCCCCGCCAGCGCCTACCAACCTCTCCACAAGCGGCATCACCAACGACAGCATCACCCTCACCTGGACAAAATCCACCGGCGCCACCAGCTACGAAGTCCGCTACAACCGCGACGTAAATGACTTCACAGTCTGGCTTGATGTCGGCGATGTCGCCAGCTACACCTTCACGAGCCTCACCGCCAATCGGCGTTACGCCTTTAACATCCGCGCCAAGAACGCCAACGGCGTTTCCAGCAACGTCAACGCTGCCGCCAACACGCTTGAAGGAAGCAACATAGCCCCAGACGGTCTCAGCGCGCCGGGCGTTGTCAGCGACGTCAGGCATAACCGATTTACCATTAGTTGGACAAAAGTCGCCAGCGCCACAAGTTACGAAGTATCCCCCTCAGTTTTGTTCGACTTTTTCGATGTCGGCGATGTCGCCAGCTATACTTTCACCGATTTACAGCCTCAGACGACATATCGTCCAGAAATCCGCGCTAAAAATGCCTACGGCGTTTCCGTTTCCGTTGTGGCTAGATTTAATGGCCAATCTTCTTTAACTACCCTTCCCGCGCCGCCGGGCTATTACGACACTGACGACGATGATGAGGAGGAGGAAGATGACAGGCCGCGGCCCACTCCAGCGCCCAGTCCCACCCCCATCCGCGATACGCTCAATCACCTGCCAGCCGGCATCCAGGTCAGCAACTGGGTCGATGGCGCCCAGGGCAAGCGGGTCGGTCCCGCCGGCGTGGGCCGCGCCGATCTCATCGAGCAGGGCATCCTCGACGCGGTCGACATCTGGAGCAATGTCACGCCGGGCGTCGAAGTCTGCTTCAATCAGCCGGGGCGCGTCGTCTTCCTCGACGCCGCCTACGCCCCGCGCAAACTCTTTGATTTGCCAGCGTATCAGCGCGATGGCATGACCTGTACGACCATCGACAGCGCCGGCACTGTCGTGCTTCTGCGCGGGGAAAGCCCGCCGCCACAATCCAGTCAGCCGCAAAGCGCAAGCGGCGCGCCGCCGGCCACCGCCGAACCCAGCAAGCCCAACAGCCAGCTGCTGAGCGGCTGCGAGGTGCGGCCCTGGGCGAATGTGAAGTTCCGCCAGAGCCCGCCCGGCGGCGAGGTCATCGGCGTGACCGCTATTCGCGAGTGGCTGCCGGCCAGCGAAAAGCGCTACGGCTATTTCAAAATCCCGCTGTGGGGGCGCGAGGGCTGGATCAGCGGCCGCTTCGTCTACAGCCGCGGCGATTGCGGCGCTTGAATCCGCGCCAGTCAACCAGAAAAGGGAGTGGTGAATATTGCGGATATGAGCTACCCAGTTTGACAACAATGTAGGGGCGGCATATCATGCCGCCCGCGTTACACAAAGAAATTCGGGCGACCTAGTAGGTCGCCCCTACACCGTCTTATCAGTGTGTAACCGCGATTTTTACCACTCCCCGGTCTACGCCGTGTTGACAAGCGGCGCCCGCCATGTTAGGATGACTGTCGCCGCGTCGCAACGTGTCAAATTGTTGGAGAGGTGGCCGAGTGGTTTAAGGCGATGGTCTTGAAAACCATTGTACGGTCCTCCGTACCGCAGGTTCGAATCCTGTCCTCTCCGCCTTATCCACATTAACAGCTGCATAGCCCTAAATGGAGAGGTGCCAGAGTGGTTGATTGGGGCCGCCTGCTAAGCGGTTGTACCTGTTAAGGGTACCGCAGGTTCGAATCCTGTCCTCTCCGCCATCTATTCATAGTGAATTGTCTTGGCTTGATTGCCTCGCCCGCAATAGGTCCGCATGGGGCCAGCCGCCGATTTGATTGATTGGCAGCCGCTGGCGGGTTCGCCTCAACATCATTAGTATGCGCGACCTTATCCAACCGCGTGTCGGAATTGAAGCCGGTAGAACCGACTATTTGAGGCAAATTTGCGCCGGGATGTATAATCGGGTAACTTGGCGATTCATCTAGCATATTGATGAAAGGCAAAGGCGATGCATGTTCAAGCTCAACCAGGCCGCTTCAAACTGGCATGGCTTGCCGCAGGTTTTGCTGTCGTCCCGTTGTCCGTGGCGTTGACAATCGTTGCCTTGTTGGCGGCTGGCGCTGTGATAAGCGCTTTTCAACACGCGACCATGGCGGAAGGTCTCGTGCTAGTCCTGGCTCTATTTTGGTTGTTCAACGGCGCCTGCATCGGTTTCTTGCAAAAAGCTATTGTGAAGCGTTTCCTGAGTGTCGATCTCGGTCCATGGACGGCTTATTCGGTCCTTGGCGCTTTGCTGGCCGGCATCATCGCATATCCCTGCCTGGATGGCGCTTGCTTGCCCGATCGGTTTTACGAATTCCCGCTCTCCACTGGCGCCGTTGTTTCAATCGAAATCTTTATTGTTGTACTCATCTATCTGACTGTGTTTTCCGCCGCGCAAGCTCTCGGCTTGCAGCGCCGTGTTCTTGGGTCCTGGCGCTGGATCGCCGCGCACCTTGGCGCCAACGTTCTCGCCATATTGAGCGCTTTGGCATTAATGCTCGCCGTTCCCAGCCTGGCGTATCTCAACATGTTGCTGTCCTTGGGCTTGATCGCGCTGTTCGTTACGATATCGACCGGCATCGTTATGCAGCGGATGCTGAAATCGAATATTGACGCGACCGTCTTAGTCCACGATGAGTGGGCATATCAGCCAGTGGCAATCGATCCCTAGTCGATACGAATTCGCTCTGTTCGTGATGACGCTGCCCAGCGGTAACGGGCGCCGCGCGCGATGTTAATCGTTGGTTTGATGTCCGGCACATCCGCTGATGGCGTGGATGTCGCCATCTGTGCCATCCGGGGGCGCCCAGGCGATTTCCAGGTCGAGCTTGTTAGCGGCTTTGCATACGCGTACGAGCCGGAAATGCGGCGGCGGATCCTCGCGAGTTGCGATCCCACTGAGAGTCGCGTAGATGAGATCGCCACGCTGCACGTCGACCTCGCCGCGCTCTTCGCCGACTGTACGCTCAGAGCCATCTCTGCGGCTAACATGAGCCTGGATCAGATTGATTTGATCGGTTCGCACGGGCAGACGCTTTGGCACAATGTTCTGCCGAGCGGCGCAGTGAACGCATCGCTGCAGATCGTCGAGGCGGCGGTCCTCGCCGAGCGCACCGGCATCACCACCATCAGCAACTTTCGCGCCCGCGATATTGCCGCCGGCGGGCAAGGCGCGCCGTTGACGAGCTACGTCGATTGGCTGCTGCTCCGCCATCCTTCTCATTGGCGCGCAATACAAAATATTGGCGGCATGGGCAATGTCACGTTTTTGCCGCCGCTCCAAGACGGCGAGTCCGAGCCGGTCGCCTTTGATACGGGACCGGGCAACGCCATGCTTGATGTCGCGGTGTCTCATTTCTCCGGCGGCAAGCTGAACTTCGACCGTGACGGTGGCTACGCCAAGCGGGGCAGGGTCAATGAAGAATGGTTGGAAGAGTTGCTGCGGCACCTCTATTACGCGCGCGATTATCCCAAAACCACAGGCCGCGAAACATTCGGGACGGCGGCGGCGCTCGCCTTAGTGGAACAAGCGCAGGGGAATGGATTGCAGGCGGCCGAGATCATCGCCACGCTGACGGCGCTAACCGCCACCAATATCGCCGACGCCTATCGTCGGTTCGCCCCTGCGCCGATACGCGAAGTCATCTTGGGTGGCGGCGGCCGGCACAACCCGATCATGGTGGGCATGCTGCGCCAGTTGCTTGCGCCTGCGTCGGTGCTTAACCATGAAGACCTTGGCATGGACGGCGACTTCAAGGAAGCGCTGGTTTTTGCTGTGCTCGCCTACGAAACCTGGCGCGGCCGGCCATCGACGCTTCCGCAAATGACCGGCGCTCGGCACGCTTCCGTGCTTGGGTCAATCACGCCGGGTACGAATTTCCCGACAATAGCGAGAACACTGTTTGCAAAATGACTGATTTATGCAGGCAGCCGGCGAACGGCAGCCTCTTCCTTTTTTGCCAGTTGTAGCGCGGCGCGCCAAAGCCTGGCCACGCGAACTTCTATTCGCCCGTCGACATCTCCCCTGTGCTAGATTAACCGAAATTGGCTGGGATGCCGCCGAAGGTCAAGCTGGCGCCGCAGCCCGTGGGCCTGTTTCTCTCGCGCAGTCGTTAATTTTCTTCGAGCCAAACAGTCGATTAATATGGATAATTCAGCGTGTCTCCGTTAGACTATCGACGATGCCGTATAATGCGAGTGAATGCCTGTGATTTTGGAATCCTACGCCATCGAGTTGGACGACTGCGATCCTGATGAGGATTTCATCGTGTCGGAAACGACAGTTACCGTGAAACCGTCGGCGCCGTCCACCGACCGCACGATAGCTCGGCGCGCCAGTTTGCAGATTCTTTATGAGCTTGACAGCACCGATCACGATATGCGGGCTGTGATTGAGGCGCATATGACCGAGCGCCCGGAAGCTTACGCCGTGCGTCAAGTTATTCGCCGAATTGTCGGCGGTGTGATCGAGCGCCGGGCTCAGATCGATGAAATCTTGCAGCAGTACGCGCCGGAATGGCCCATTGACCAGGTCGCCACAATCGACCGGAATATTTTGCGCATTGCGGTTTATGAGCATTTGCTGCAGAAGCGCGAAACACCGATTGCCGTGATCATTAACGAAGCAGTGCAACTGGCGCAGCTATTTGGCGCTGATCAGTCTCATAGCTTTGTACACGGCGTCTTGGGCGCGATCACATCCGAGGCTAAACAGAAGTTTGAAATCGTAGTCGATGAGGTGGGCAGCGCATGAATGTCTTTGGCGTCGGCGCCTGGGAGCTTGTCGCGATTTTGCTGATAATGCTGGTGTTCGCCGGTCCCAAACGCATGATTCATTGGTCCTACGTTTTGGGCCAGCATGTATCGAAATTCCGCAAGATTTGGTCTGAAACTGTCGATCTCGTGCAGAAAGAATTTGATGAGGCTGGCGTTGACATCAAGCTGCCCAAAGAACCGCCGACGCGCAAAAGTCTCAACAAATCGCTGACGGAGGCTGTCAAACCAATGACAAAGCCAGTTCAGGATTCGCTGGACGAAGTTAAGAAAGATATGAAACCCTTCGAAGAAGTCAGCGAATCTCTGAACGACAAAAAACCAAAGCCAGCAGCCAACGCGAGCCAAACTAATGCGGCATCGCCAGCGCGAACCTCAAGCGCGAGGGAGAAACCGGCCGAGACTAAAGCGCTGGACGCAGGCGCGTCGCCGGAGCGGGCGGCGCCGCTCAAGATGGGAACCTGGGGCGGCGGATCGCTGACTTCCACGCCAGCTGCAACTAGCGCCAACGGCAAGGCGGTTGATCTCGGCGCATGGTCGGAAGCGCCAGACGGCAAACAGAGTGAATAATGGCTGAGCTAGCTGAGCAGGAGGAATTCGAGGATGGTCATGAACTCCGCATGGGGTTCTTCGAGCATCTCGATGAACTGCGTCAGCGGCTGACCAAAGCCGTATTTTCGCTTGTCGTCGGCACCGCCATCGGCGTGTTCCTGGCGGAACGCGTGCTGGTGCTTTTGCAGGAGCCCTATTGCCTAATCCCAACGGTCGATAATTGTGAACTGGTAATCCTCGACCCGACCGGCAATATTCTCATTTACTTCAAAGTCGCATTGATGGTCGGCGGCATTCTTTCGATCCCAATGGTCACTTATCAGTTCTTGATGTTTATCTTGCCCGGCTTGACGCGCAAGGAAAAGCGATACGTTTTGCTCTCCATTCCTGCGACAACCGCGCTTTTTGTGATTGGCGTATTTTTCGCCTGGCGTATTCTCATGCCGCCGGCGCTGGGATTCCTCAACACTTTTCAAGCCGAGATCTTTGAGCCTGAATGGACGGCGGATGGTTATATCAGCTTCGTCACCTCGCTGCTCTTTTGGATGGGCGTCGCCTTTCAGACGCCCTTGGTTTTCTTTATCATCTCGCTGATGGGCTTGGTCAGCGCGGGCACACTGGTTCGGCAATGGCGGATTGCCGTGGTCGGCGCTTCAATTGCCGCCGCGCTTATCACACCAACTATTGACCCGGTGAATATGTTCCTCGTCATGGCGCCTTTGCTCACCTTGTATGCGCTAAGCATCGTGCTCGTCTTCTTCGGGCGCAAGATGTCCGGGATTGACAAAGAATAGTGAGAGCATGCTGCCGCCTTCCCGTCCGCTATGCTAGAATGACGGCGCTGCGCCAGCAATTGGAACAGAATCGTATACTGCGGAGCGATGAATGATTGTGGAAAAAGCGAGATTGATCGCGCCTTACGGCGGCTTTTTGACCAACCTGCTATTGTCCAGAGAGCAATTGGCGGAGCAAGATGCCTATGCCAAGTCCTTGCCGTACGTGCAGATAAGCGCGCGCGTTGAATGTGATCTCGAGTTACTTGCGGTTGGCGCGTTTTCGCCGCTGACTGGCTTTATGAACAGCGGCGATTTTCAATCCGTGCTGGATACGATGCGTTTGTCTGATGGCACGCTGTTTCCAATGCCGATCACTCTGCCAGTCGACGCGGAAACGGACATCAAGCTCGGCGCTGACATCGCGCTGCGAGATCGTAAGAATATGATCCTCGCCATTATGACAGTCGAGGAAAAATACGAGTGGGATCTGGAAGAGACGGCGGTCAAGGTCTTTGGCAAATTTGACTCGCGCCACCCGATCATTGCGGAGATGCATCGCTGGGGCAAAGTCAATATCGCTGGCAAGTTGAAAGTGCTTCGGCTTCCAACTCATTTGGATTTCGCCGAGCTTCGCCGGAGTCCAGCGGAGACGCGCGCCGTCCTCGAAAGCTACGGGCATGACAATGTGGTCGCCTTCCAGACGCGCAATCCCTTGCACCGTGTGCATGAAGCCTTGACCAAGCGCGCCGCAAGCAACATTGATGGCGTGCTGCTTTTGCATCCCGTTGTCGGCATGACGCAGCCGGGCGATGTCGATCACTATACGCGCGTCCGAGTCTACAAAACCTTGATCGACAACCATTACGAAGAAGACCGCAGCCTGCTTTCGCTGCTGCCGCTGGCGATGCGCATGGCAGGTCCGCGGGAAGCCGTCTGGCATGCCATTATTCGGCGCAACTACGGCGCCAACCACCTAATCGTCGGGCGCGACCACGCTGGACCGGGCCCGGATTCAAATGGCAAACCCTTTTACGGACCTTATGACGCGCAAGATATGATCGTGCGCTGCGCTGATGAGCTAGGCGTCAAGCCGGTGCCATTCACCGAAATGGTTTATCTGGAAGATGAAGACCGTTACGAGGAAAACTCGAAGCTGCCGAACGGCGCCAAAGTGAAAAAGATATCCGGCACGCAGGTACGCGAAGAATACCTCGGTCGCGGCATCCAACTGCCGCCTTGGTTTTCTCGCCCAGCCGTTGCCGAAATCCTGGCGGAAAGCTATCCGCCGCGTCATCGCCGCGGTATTTGCCTGTGGTTCACCGGTTTGAGCGGCTCGGGGAAATCCACCACTGCCGAGCATATCGTCAATCTGTTGCTGGAGAAGGGCCGCAACGTCACCGTGCTTGATGGCGATATTGTGCGCACGCACCTCTCCCGCGGGCTCGGCTTCAGCAAGGAAGATCGCGACACCAATATACGGCGCATCGGTTATGTCGCGAGCGAAATTGTACGTCATGGCGGTATGGTGATCTGCGCCGCCATCAGCCCCTATCGAGCCACGCGCGAAGATGTGCGCAATATGGTGGGTGATGGCTTCATGGAAATCCACATGGCGACGTCGTTGGAGTTCGTCGAAGCGCAGGATATTAAAGGTCTGTACGCCAAGGCGCGACGTGGTGAAATCAAAGACTTCACCGGCATAGACGACCCCTATGAGCCGCCGCTCAATCCTGACTTTACCTTATCCGCGGAGAACACGCTCGCGGAAGACAACGCGCGCCTTGTCGTCAGCCAATTGATTAGACTGGGTTACGTCCGCCCCAGGTGACCCCCTCCCCGGTTGGCGGCGCGTTTTTACCGAACTTCGTCAGTCGCTCTTGAACCTCGGCGTCAATCCACAGTCGTCATCGCCTTGAAAGCCGGGCTGGATTGGACTCCGGTAGACGACAATTCGGGGAGTGGTGAATTTCATTGATAGCGCGACAAACCCCCATCCCCCGGCCC
>JAPPFH010000104.1 GCA_028875185.1 Chloroflexota bacterium
CAAGGGGCCGGGGGATGGGGGTTTGTCGCGCTATCAATGAAATTCACCACTCCCTTAAACCCGCCTCGTTTGCCTCAAAAGACTGGGTCTGCTATCTTTGTGCAAGATGAGCCAGGCGCAGCATTGCCACGTCTCCCACTCCCAATCGCGAATCACATCGGAATTGCGGGCGACCTGGCAGTTGGCGCCTGCCCAGATTGCAAGGCAGAGGTCATTCATGCCGGTAAAGCTGCATGTCGATCACATCTCGCTGAGTTTCGGCGGCATCAAAGCCTTGAATAATATCGAGTTCAAAATAAACGCGAGCGAGATATTCGCCATCATCGGACCGAACGGCGCCGGCAAGACCAGCCTCATCAACAGCATCAACGGCTTTTACACACCGCAGCAGGGCCGCATCGTGTTTGAAGACCGAGACATTTCCCACCTGCCGCCTTATCAGCGAGCGAAGCTGGGCATATCCCGCACCTTCCAGAACATTGCGCTCTATACCAACGCTACCGTGCTCGACAATTTGATGGCGGCGCGCCATATCCACATGAAGACGAACATGCTGGCGGGGGCTCTCTTTTGGGGCCCAGCGCAGCGTGAGGAGATCGCGCATAGGCGGCGGGTCGAAGAGATCATCGAGTTCCTCGAGCTGGAGCCCATCCGTAAATCGGTCGTCGGCGCCCTTAGCTATGGCTTGCGCAAGCGGGTCGAGCTAGGTCGGGCGCTGGCGCTGGAGCCGACGCTGCTGCTGCTGGACGAGCCGATGGCGGGCATGAATGTTGAAGAGAAAGAGGATATGGCGCGCTATATCCTTGATATCCACGAATTGCAAGGCACGACCATTATGCTAATCGAGCATGATATCGGCTTGGTCATGGATATCTCCCACCGTATCGCCGTCATCGATTTCGGCGTCAAAATCGGCGAGGGCGCGCCAGCCGAGATTAGCCGGGACGAAGCGGTCATTGATGCTTATCTGGGCGAAGGCGAGCATTGATATGTCTGTGGCGCAAGGGCAAGTGATCCCCTATCGCGCGGCGACGCCAGGCGTGGAATACCGATCATTGTTGGACAAGAAGATCAAGCCTGCGCGCCCGGATGAGAATACGCTCTCGAAGGGCTTCCTGCGGCGGGTCGCCGAATTGGGCGATGAAGTGGCGCAGCGCAAGAAACGATATGGCATCTGGCAGGAATACAGCTGGAACGAGGTCTACGACCAGGTCGTCGACTTCGCAATGGGCTTGCTCCAGCTCGGGCTGAGCGAAGGCGACACGCTGGTTATCATCGGCGAGAATGACCCGGAGATGTATTGGGCGCAGATCGCGGCGCACGCCCTCCACTGCAAAACCTGTTGCGTCTTCAGTGATGCGGGGCCGCAAGATATCCACTATGTGATTCGCTCTACCGACGCGACAGTTGTCTGCGCCCATGATCAAGAGCAGGTCGACAAGCTGCTGGAGCTCAAAGCTAGCCTGCCCCAGATTCGCAAGATCATCTATTGGGAAGAACGCGGCATGTGGTCTTACGAAGCCGACGCATGGCTCACAAGTTTCCGCGCTGCGCAAGCGGGCGGACGCGAGCGGCGCAACGAGCAGCCCGGTCTGTTCGACAAGATGGCGCGTTCGACTGAGCCGGGCGACACGATCATCCTCAGTATGACATCCGGCACAACCAGCCTGCCCAAGTTCGCCGAGGTCACCCATCACCAGCTGGTCTACGGCCACGCGCTAAACGACGAATACATCGACTCGCGGCGCGAGGACAACTGGCTGTCATTCAGTCCGATGGCTTGGCTGGCGGAGCAGGGCTTCGGCTTCGCCACGCATTTGCTGAATGGCGTCCAGGTGAACTTCCCGGAAGGACCGGAGACAGTGCCGACTGATATGCGCGAGATTGCGCCGGCTGGCCTGCTCTTTCCCAGCCGGGTCTGGGAGAATCTGGCGCGCGTGGTGCAATTCCGCATCAACGACAGCAGTCCGCTGAATCGCCTGATGTACCGGCTCTTCATGCCGATCGCCTATCGCGCCATCGATCTGGAAGACGAGCATCGGGCGATTCCGCCGCCGCTGCGCGCCCTGCGCTGGCTGGGCGAGTACGCCATCTTTGAGCCGCTGCGCGACAAGCTGGGCTTAACCCGGGCGCGCAATGTGCTGACGGCGGGCGCCATGCTCAGCTCCGACATCATCCGTTTCTTCCGCGCCATCGGCATTGAGCTGCGGCAGTTCTACGGCTCGACGGAGACCTTCGGCACGGTGCACCTGCGCGGCGACGCGCGCTTCGAGACGGTCGGCGTCATTGTGCCCGGCGTCGAGATCAAAATCGCGGAGAATCAAGAGATCCTCATCCGTACCAAGGCGCGTTTCAAAGGCTATTACAAGCAGCCCGAGGAGACCGGCGAAGCGCTTGATGTCGAAGGTTGGTATTACACCGGCGACGCGGGCCACATGGACGAAAAGACGGGGCACTTAATCTACCTCGAGCGCGTCAAAGACTTGATTGAGCTATCGACCGGCGAAACGTTCAGCCCGCAATATATCGAGGGACGAACAAAATTCAGCCCTTACGTGCAAGATATGATGACGATCGGTGGGGCAGAGATGGAATTCGTCTCGGCTATCATCATCATCGACTTTCAAAATGTCTCGCGCTGGGCGGAGAAGCGCGGCATCGCCTTCACAACCTATGTCGATTTGTCTCAGCGCGAGGAAGTCTACGACATCATCCGCGGCGAGCTGCAGACGATCAACGAGTCGCTGCCGGCTTATTCGCAAGTCAGGCGTTTCGTGATTCTACATAAGGAATTCGATGCCGATGAAGCCGAGTTGACCCGTACGCGCAAGCTGCGGCGGGGCGCGCTGCATGAGAAATATTACGAGCTGCTAGAGGCGATATACGGCGGGCGGAGGCAGGTGCATGTCAGCGCCGAGGTGCGCTACCGCGATGGGCGGACGGGCACAGTGGAGACGGAGCTGCGGGTGGCGGATGTATGATTGTTACGCCACATGGAACTGTAGGGGCGAGACTTGTCTCGCCCGCGAAATAGCAGAATGCTATAGGGGCTAACAACCGGGTTGCCCGCGAGGAATCCACTCATGACCGAATCCATCAACCGCAACAAACGGCAATTGACCTGGGCGCTTTATATCCTGGCGGCGGTCGCGCTATTGCTCTTCATGGGCGATCAACTGGCGGGGAAGAAAGCGGCGCGCATCGTACAGACCTTGATCTCCGGCGTATTGGTCGGCGGCGTTTACGGCTTGGTGGCGCTGGGCATCGTGGTGATCAACAAGGCGTCGGGTGTCTTCAACTTCGCGCACGGCTGGATGATGGTCGTCGGCGGCATGATATTCTGGAGCTTCTTCACTGTCAGCGAGATCTCGGTGGCGGGCGCCAGCCTGCTGGCCGCAGCGACCATGCTAATGATGCTGACGACTGCGAGTTATCGAAACCTGCTGGAACGGCGAAATCTGTTGATCGCAGCTGGCGGCACAGTAGGCTTGACCGCGCTGATGACAGTCGGCGGCATCGAATGGCGGTGGCTGCACGCGCTGACTGGAACAGTCGCCGGCGCCATCCTGACCGGGCTGGCGGTGGAGCGCTTCACGATCCGGCCGCTGATCGGGCAGCCACTCTTCACCGCCGTTTTGATGACGCTGGCGGTGGCTGAAGTGCTGCACGGCGTGACCCAGATCGCCTGGGGCACGGTCGAGCTTGATCTACCCATATTCGTCGATCCGCAGACGAACAGCCGCTTCAAACCGATTCGGCTGGACGCTTTCAGAGAAGCTCTCGATGGCCTCGCCATCATCCGCGTCGAGCTTGTCATCGCTTTTGTGCTGGCGCTGCTCGCCTTCGTCGGTTTCATTCTCTTTTTTCGCTATACGAGCGTTGGCTTGGCAATGCGGGCGACCTCGGAAGATCAGCAGCTGGCGCAATCAGTCGGCTTGCGCGTGCGCGTGATATTGGCGATCACCTGGGCAGCCGCGGCCTTCCTGGCGTCCATCGCCGGCGTCTTGCAAGGCGGCGCCGTCGGATTGTCGCTAAATATCAGCTTCGTCGCGCTGCGCGTTTTTCCGGCGGTGCTGCTGGGCGGCTTGGAGTCCGTTACCGGCGCCTTGGTGGGCGGCATCATCATCGGCATCGTCGAGCAATTTGGCACGCTGATCAACTCGTCGCAGCAAGTAGGCGCGAACCTGGCGCCTTATGTCGTATTGATGCTGGTGCTGGTCATCCGGCCCGAAGGCTTATTCGGCGAGAAGCGCATTGAACGCATTTAGCGGTATGCGGAGCTTTTATGGCGAACATTAATCCAGCGGGCGTTTTTGATACGACATACGAAGAAGATATGTTGGTCGATCGCACCTGGCGCGACAAGTTGTGGAAGAATCTGGCTTTCTTGGCGCTGCTGCTTGTGCCCTTGCTATCGGTTTCTGGTCCGCTCGGCTTGAAGCTGATTAGCGACCAGTACGTTGGCATGATCGCGCGCGTCGCGATCTTCGTCATCGCCGTACAGGGCTTGAATCTCCTCGTCGGATATACCGGGCAGATGTCGCTGGGGCATGCCGCATTCATGGCTATCGGCGCTTACGGCTCGGCGATATTGGCGCGCGAGCTGGGCTTCAGCTTCTGGACGGCGCTGCCGGCGAGCGCCTTGCTGACCGGTTTGATCGGCTTGGTCTTCGGTTTGCCATCGCTGCGGGTGAAGGGGTTTTATCTGGCGATGGCGACGCTGGCGGCGCAATTCATCATCCCTTGGGCGCTGCGATATCCAATGGAGAATTTGACCGGCGGCGCGCGCCCGCTCAACGTCCCGGCGCCTATCATAGGACCCTTCCTTTCTTATGCCGACGACGCAATCAGCAACGGCGAGCCGCTGGCATTCGTAGCGGGCGATCCCTATTTCGTCGATGTGATATCGGTGCGGCTTCCCGCTGTCAACGGCGCTTACCCCACAATCGAGTTGGTCAATCCCGCTGGCGATGTCGTGCCGCGCGGCGATGTGTATATGTCTGTGATTGAAGACGAATCCGGCAATGTGATCGGGCTTTCGTATATTGCCAGAAAGGCCGGCGAGTATCGAGTCTCGGTACGAGCGGACGGCGCTGCCACCAGTTTCTCGGCGCAAGTCAGCCGCGGCAAGGCGCTAAGCTTCGCGTCTGACATCGCCATGTATTACATCATCGTGCCGCTGTCGGCGCTTATGATGTACCTGGCGCGCAACATCATCCGTACACGGACGGGCCGCGCCTTTATATCGGTGCGCGACAACGACCTGGCGGCCGAGCTGCTGGGCATCAACGTCTTCACATATAAGCTGCGCGCATTCTTCTTGAGCGCGGTCTACGCCGGTATCGCTGGCTGCCTGCTGGCTTTTGAGCGCAACAGCCTGGCGCTGGATATGTTCCAGCTTGACACATCGATCGAGATGCTGGCGATGCTGATCATCGGCGGCGCCGGCTTCCCCTTGGGCGCAATGTTCGGCGTGGCTTTCATCCGGTTGCTGCAAGAAGCGGCTATCCCGATGCTGCGTCCCTGGCTGACGGATCTGCTGCCGCAGGCCTTCCCCTTTATTGACGCCGTCAATATCACCAGCGCGATCAATCCCATACTCTTCGGCGGCGCCTTGATC
Organism: Chloroflexota bacterium; assembly: GCA_028875185.1. Taxonomy (GTDB): domain Bacteria; phylum Chloroflexota; class Anaerolineae; order Aggregatilineales; family Phototrophicaceae; genus UBA6055. Next base: position 5,621 of record JAPPFH010000104.1, read on the forward strand.
ATCTTTTTGGCGCTGGAGCCCCGTGGCATCGCTCATCGCTGGGAAGTCTTCAAAGTCGCCTGGAAGATCAGACCATATTCCTATTAGTTGCCTTAACCGCGCGATTGGCATAAGCTAGACATAGGAAACACCCTAAATGACTCGGAACAGATTAGCGGCAAGGGAAAACGGAGGAATTCTGACATGAAGAAACTTGGCATACTGCTTGCGCTCGCGCTGGTTATTGGCGGCGCCCTGCCGGGCTTGGCGCAGGATATGATGGATTATCCATCGGACTTGACCGCCTGCGAAGTTGACCTGACTGGCGAGACGATCAATATTTTTCACTTCGGCGATTTAAGCGGACCATACGCCTTTATTACGCAGCCGATAGTCTCGGCGGTGACCGATGCGGTGAGTTACTGGAACAGCCGCGGCGGCGTCTGTGGCGCGGAATTGGCGCAGATTTATGAAGACACCGGCGGCAGCCGCGAAGCAGCGCAAAGCGCCTACGACCGCTTCACCAGCACCTACAGCGATGAGCTCGATCTGCTGCTGCTTTACAGTTCCGATGATGGCGAATTGCTGCGCGAACAATTGGCGGAAGACGAAATCGTCTCCTACATCTCGGCTGGATCGATCGAGAGCCTCTATGGCGAAGACGGCCAGACGCCGGGTTGGCTCTACGCCAGCAATCCGCTCTATATCAATCAGTTCGGCTCCTTCTGCCAGTTTGTCGCCGCCAGCCCGGAGGTCTTCCCTGACCCGGTCATCGGATTCGTCACCTGGCCCAACGCGTTTGGCCGAGCGGGAACCGAGCCAGCAGCGCGTGAATATTGCGGCGGGCTTGGCGTCGAAGTGCTGGCGGATCCCCAATTCTTCCTGCCGACCGATACCGACATCTTGACGCAGGTGCAGAACGCTATCGATGCCGGCGCCAACATCATCTACACCAATTCTTTGGCTACCGGTCCGGCTCTTATTGCGGGCACGCTGGTGGACCTGGGCTTGGAAGAGGAAATCAAGCTGGCTGGCGTGAACTGGGTGATGGATACCACCGTTGGCTTGATCGGGCAGCGCGTCTTGAAGCCCAATGGCCTGCCATCGGTGGATGGCATGTTCGGCTCGATGCCTTTCCTTTGGTGGACGGAATTGTCGAACCCGGCGGTGCAATTCGTTTACCAGCAATTCACACTCAACGAGCGCGGACCAGCAGAACAGAATATCGCCTACCTGCTTTCATGGGGCGTTGTCGATGCCATCATCGAGACCACATTGCGCACCGTGAACCGCATGGGCAGTCTTAATGCCGTTACCGGAGCTGATATTCGCGACACTGTGGCAGCGATGGATTACGAGGTGCTCGGCGGCTTGTACCACCAGTATTTTGAAGAAAGCATGCGCGACGGCGTATTGAACCGCATCGCGGTGCTGAAGTTCGCCAACACGACAATGACGGGTCCCGCGGCCGGACCAGAAGACGCGCTGCTGATTGACAACCCAGCCGGCGGCAAGCTCTTCGTGCCGATCGTCGTGCCGCTGACGGACTTCATGGAAGTGCCGCAGCTGCGGGGGTAAGCAGGAGAAACCCCCACCTCCTTGCCCCCTCCCCCATAAAGAGGGAGGGGGAATTATGGCTATACGAGCGAAGTTCCAGATGGCGGCCGCAAATCAATCCGATGTAGCTTTATCCACTACGCGGACCCTGTCGGTCAGCAATGTTGAGGTCGTGTACAACAGCGTCATTCTAGTGCTACGCGGCATCACATTGGCGGTCGAGCCGGGAAAAGTCGTGTCGCTGCTCGGTCCCAATGGCGCCGGCAAGTCGACCACGTTAAAGGCGATTAGCGGGTTGCTGAAAGCCGAGCTCGGCGAGGTCACGCGCGGGCAGATCCTTTGGGGAGACGAGCGCCTGGATGGCTACGCGGCTGAGGATGTTGTGCGCAAGGGATTGGTGCAGGTGATCGAAGGGCGGATGCTCTTCCGCCACCTGACCGTTGAAGAAAACCTGCGCATCGGCGGCATGGTTTACCTGGGAGGGCGCCATATCCGCGATGACCTCGAACGCGTCTATCATTATTTCCCGCCACTGGCAAAGCTCTCGCGCCGGGTGAGCGGATATCTTTCCGGCGGCGAGGGGCAGATGCTGGTTATCGGCCGGGCTATGATGGCGCATCCGCAGATTCTAATGCTGGATGAGCCGTCACTGGGTTTGGCGCCGCTCCTGGTGCATGAAATCTTCGACATTATCGGCGAGATTAATCGGCAGGAAGGCATGTCGGTGCTGGTCGTCGAGCAGAACGCGCGCGCCGCGCTTGAGCTGGCGGATTACGCCTACGTCATGGAGGATGGGCGTATCGTGCTCGATGGACCGGCCGCGCAGATGCGAGAGAACGAAGATATCAAGGAGTTCTACCTCGGACTGAATCAGGCGGGCGGGCGCAAGAACTACCGCGAGGTCAAGCATTACCGGCGGCGCAAACGCTGGCTGGGGTAGGCGCCCGACGGAGCGCAAAAGATGTAGGGGCGCGCCAGTGGGTCGCCCACAAGCGAAACTCCAAAAAACGGGAGAGCGGACGTGAAGGAAATCGACGATCGTATTCGCGATTTGGCGCAGCGCGCCTACGACAGCGCGCCGGCAATTCGGACGCTGATGGCTGATGCAAGCCTGGCGCCCTCCGATATTCAAGGCGCGGACGACCTGGCGAAGATCCCAGTTTTGAGCAAAGACTCGCTAGTGGAGATTCATCTTGAGAATCCACCCTTCGGCGGATTCCTCACAATCGACCCGGACGATCTGCCGCGGATCTATATCTCGCCCGGTCCCATCTATGATCCACAGCCCCTGCCGGAAGATCCGGAATCGCTGCTTGCGCCTTTCCGATACATCGGCATCGGGCGGGGCGACCGCGTGCTCAACACCTTCATGTATCATTTGACGCCGGCGGGCATCTTGCTGGACGAAGCGATTCGCGCTTGCGGCGCCACCGTGATCCCGAGCGGACCAGGCAATACCGAGTTGCAGATCATGATGATGATGGCGCTCGGGGCGAGCGGCTTCGTGGGCCAGCCAAGTTATCTGATGACGCTTCTGGACAAGGCGGCCGAGATGGGCATGGACGCTGGGGCAGTGCCGCTGAAGAAAGCGCTGTTCTCGGCTGAACCATACACGGCCAGCCAGCAGGCGCGCTTTGAAGGCGAATACGATATGAAGACCACGTCGGCTTACGGCACGGCTGATTTGGGCTTCATCGGTTACACGCGCGCGGGCGTCACTGGATTCTGCGTCATGCCGAGCGTCTACTTGCAGATTTGCGATCCGGAGACGGGCGCGCCCCTGCCCGCGGGCGAGACCGGCGAGATCGTGGCGACCACGTTAAACAAAGCGTACCCGCTGATCCGCTTCGGAACCGGCGACCTGGGCGCGCTGGCGCCAAAACCGGCGCCGCCATGCGCGGGGCAGCAACTTCTCGGCATATACGGGCGCAGCGGCGATGCCATCAAGGTACGCGGCATGTTCCTGCATCCGAATCAACTGAATGCCGCTGCCATGCAGTTTCCCGAGATCAAACAGATTCAAGTGGTCATTACCAGACCGGCGAACCGCGATGTGGTCACTGTCAACGTCGAGCTCGTTGAGGACTCGGACGGGTCCGGATTGGCGGAGAAACTAAGCGCGCTGGCGCAGGCTGCGATTCGGCTGCGGATTGACGCGGTGAATCTCGTCGAAGCGGGTGTCATTGAGCCGGGCGCGCGTAAAATCGTTGATGAGCGTGAATGGGATTAGCGGAATGCCACGGAATCCGGCCGGCGGGCCAGCGGGCCGCCCAAACAGTCGTCGTTCTCGGCGCTATTCGTCTGTGGCTTCCTTACCTTCTTCGGTCTCCTCTGCGTCATCGGCGAATTCGGCGTCATCTTCAGTCTCCGCTTCCGGCGCCACGCCGACGACTCGGATCGTGAAGGCCTCCGCTTCCTCAGCATCCTTGATACGCGCCTCGAAGACGAAAAGACCCGATTGCGCTCCAACTTCGAGATCGGTCCAGGCGGAACTCAGCGTTTCGTCATCAGCGTCGTCATTCTCGCCCAGCAGCCGCGCGCCCTCGCTGTCATAGATGCCGAGCACGGTGTCGACTGTTTCGTCTTCGCCGCTGAGATAGACGCTGACCAAGCGGTTGGCGGGCAGGGTCACACGGTAGCGCACGCGCTGATCGGGACCCACGGCGCCGGTCGCCAGCAATTCGCTGCTGCCGACGCCCAGCGAGAGTTCGCCGCCGTCAATCAACTCGCCAAGGATAGTATCCGTCAAGTGCTTCTCGGCCGCTTCCAACAGCGGATCGCCACCGTCGAAGAGGCTGTCGTATGTCACCGGGACGAGTACGGTCGGCGCGACGCCCTGCGCCTCGATGTGGATATTCATATCGGCGTCCAGTTGGCGCGTCACCGTGAAACGGATTTCGATGTCATCCGGCATCAGGAAATCGTCAACGGCGCCACCCAAGCCGCTGGTGGGATAGTGGCCGATTATGGCGGCGCGATCGTCGATGGTCATATTGTATGAAAAGAATTCACAGGCGCTGAAGCAGCCGGGCGCCGTGATGACGGCTACTTCGCCACTGTAGCGCATGTCTTTCCCCGGAAGGCAGAATGTGTCGGGACTTTGGCTCTGCGTGAATGCGCCCTTGCTGTCGTTGTAGACTTCCGAATAACCAAGCGTATGCTCTTCCTGGAAGAAGTAGGCGGAAAGTTGATCCGCCAGATAGCCGCTGCCGCCGCCATTATAGCGCATATCGATGATGACGCCGGGCAATTCCTCTTCAATGAAGCTCTTGATCATGCGCTCCCAAAGTTTCACCATCAGGCGTTCGTCATCGCTGAATGAATAGATGGCGACATAGCCATAACCGCTCGGCAAAATCCGGGTCTCTATCGGCAATTCATCGCCTTCAATGCCGGCGAAGAACGACGAATTGGAAAAGCTGGCGCGCTCGCTGATGACGCCTAGCGTGGCCGATTGCTCGTCTTCGCTTTCCGGGTTGCGGAAGCTGACATCGACTTCCGCGCCCAAGGGGAAGCGCGTGATATATCGCAGCTGCTGCAGGCGCTTGGTGTGCTCGGTGGCGAGCGCCTGATGCGCCCAGACAAATTCACGTTCCATCGCCTCAGCCAGCGTGCCGCCATCCCAAGCCACGATCTCGGCGCCAAGTTCCATGCCCGCGTTTGCTGCCGGTCCCCCGTCCAGCAGATAACTGACGACTATCCGCCCGTCATCCAGCTCGGTCAAGGAAAGCCCAAGCCCGCCATCGGTCTCTTCGCGGAAAAGCTCACTGACGGCGCTCAAAGGCATGCTGACGTGACCGTCAGGTATCTCCCAAATGAAGTCGCGCAGCGCGAGCGCGAAGGCAGCCGCTCGTTCTTCTTCCGCTTCCACTGCTTCAGCTTCGGCGAAGCGCGGCGAGTAGGTCGCTTCCAGCGCGTCCCAATCGAGCCCATAGAGTTCGGTGTAGGCGTATTCGCGGCGGAACAGGTCAACCATGGCCGTGAACGCATCACTATAGCTAAGCTCGGAGAAGTCGTTCATGACGGCTGCTTCCGGCTCGAATAGATCGGCAATCGGGCGGGCGGCGCGGTCGAAGACGAAGGGCCGCTCGTCCATATCGACCATTGAGTACCCAGGCGGCACGGTCACGATCGGGTCGTCTTCGGTGAAGAGCAAGCCATCTTCGCCGAAGCCAGCGGGGAAGCCCTGCCCCGCTTCTGGCGCGTAGATGATGAACTTGCCGCCGATGATTTCCAGGCGCGTATCCGGGTCGTCGCTGGCGCGGGTGGAGGCGTAGGCGGTCGACCAGCCGCCGCCGCGCTGATCGCATTTGTCCAGCAGCGGACCGCCAAATATGTTCGTCCAATGGGCGATTGCGAAGACCATGACGCCGGCGTCGTCTTCGCCATCATTATCGACATCGCGCAGGCTGCCTTTGGGCGCCAGCGGAAGCGAAAGGCTGTAAGAAAAAGGCGATGTGAAGTAGTCCGAGGTGATCTGGCCTAGAACTTGCGATTCCAGCGGAATGATGTAACTCTCGTTGCGATCGATGAAACCGGCCTGGTCCTCAAGAATGATCAAGGGGTCGTCTACGCCGCTGGTGAAGAAGGCATTGGTATAGCGCAGCTCTCCCGTGATGACCACCGGTCCGCCTTCGTCGTTGATGATGCGGGCGGCGCCCAACGGCAGCGCGCTCGTGGCCGGCACGTCGTCTTCATCCTTCTCGCCGATGCCGAGCGCGGGGGCGGTCATCAGCAGCAGAAGCAGACAGAGGCAACAGGCGCGCGCAAGCGATATACTGGGCATTGGGCGAATCTCCTTTCGGATTTCGGCTGGGCTGTGGGCGACAGTCCAAACGAGATTTGGCGGATTTAGGATATAGTAGGATGGGAAAGCCTTCAAGTCGCGGAGAGTTCGCAACGCTGGCGCGCTACAATGTATGAAGCGATTGCGGCGCTTAAGCGACCGGAGAAAGAGGCGCTGAAAATGCGCAGTGTGATTCGCGAGCACCTTCACTTCATTGTGGTGGTCACGCTGCTGACGCTGGTGATGACCTTCCCAACGATCGCCTACGTGTTTCGCTCGGATGTTTTCTGGCTGCCGACGGGACAAAGTCATGATGTCTACATAGCGCTTTGGGATGTTTGGTATGGTGCAAAAGTCTTGACCGGGCAGGCTGATCGCTTCTTTACAGATCTAATGTTTTACCCAGAGGGCGTATCGCTTGCCTATCATCCCCTCGTCATTCCGCATATCATCCCCGTAAACCTGCTGAATCTGATTCTGCCCTTTGCCGGCGCATTTAACCTCGGATTCCTGCTGATTATTCTTGCCTCGACGCTAACAGCCTACATTTACCTGAATTGGCTCCTGCGAGACAAATGGATCGCGCTGTTTGGGGCGGTCATCTTTGGATGCAGTCCGCATGTGCTGGGGCACCCAAATCATCCTGCTATTGCATACGTAGCGTCGATGCCGGTGACCATTTACTGCTTTCATCGCGGCGTACAAGAAGACCGGCTGCTATTCGTTGGCTTCGCCGGCTTGTTCGCTGGGTTGAGCAGTTGGATCATCATGTATGTTTACATTTGTATCTTGATAACTCTCGGTCTTTTCACTTGCGCCCTCGCCCTATCGAAGTGGAAAGAGAAACGCTTCTGGATTCAGATAGGGTTGCTGATTGCGTCTGTGTTCGCATTCAGCATCTTGCGAATTTATCCGCTAATGGCTGACTCTCAGGCGCAGGCGCAAGCCGCAGCCTGGTATGGCAATCGCGAACCGTCTATGGATATCATGTCATTCTTCATAAATCTACATCATCCGATCTTTGGCCCGGCGGCGCTGTCGATTTTTCAGACGCCGGTGGACGCACGGCTAAGCCCTAGCGTATTTTTGGGTTACCTGCCACTTGGCCTTATTGGATTCGGTTTCTGCCGAAGTTCAAATCGTCGCAGTATGGCGTCATGGGCCGCCCTCGGGGTTGTGTTCTTCGTTTTGCAGCTAGGATCGTTTCTTTACGTCAACGGCACCCTATTTGGGGCTTTTCCGCTGCCAAAATATTTTCTGGACCGGTTATTTCCCTCCGTATTTCGCTCTTTTTTTCAGACAGACATTCTTCATATGGGACTGCTTTTGCCCGTTGCGGTGTTGTCAAGCTATGGCTTATCGGCGTTTCTACAGCGGCGAGCGATGCAATCAAGACACTTGGTAGTGCTGCTGCTGGTAGCTGTTGTTGCATTTGAATACTACATTCCAAAGAAAGAAAACTCGATACCGCGCGAAGAATTCGAGTTCATTGATTGGCTCGCTGCCACAGAAAATGAGAGCGAGATCCGGTTAATCAACCTGCCGATGGGACGCAAGAATTCGAAGCGATATAACTTGTACCAAGCCCTCAGCGGCTATCCCCATGCCGAAGGCGCAATCTCGCGTACGCCGGATCGTGCCTTTGACTATATTAGAGCCAATCCTATACTTGAGGTCTGGAACCGAAACCTGCCGATAACATGTAGCCTTGAAAACCGAGACAACTATCTCTCCGCCCTTTCTCAAGTTGAAGCTGATGGGTTTACTCACGTCGTGTTCCACCAGAATGTCGGCAACCGTCTCACAGTTGTAGACAGCTTTGAAAACGCAGACCCGTCGTACAAGGATGACTTTGTCTGGATTTTCGACATGGACAACCTGCGCGAGAGCTGTCCTAACTGAGCAATTGCTCAATAACAGAAGCACGACGAAACCGGGCCTGAATGAACATGCGTAGATTGACTGCTGTGCTGAGCGCGCATTTGAATTTCGTTGTTGTCGCCACGCTGCTTACGCTGGTGATGACCTTCCCAACGATCGCCTACGTGTTTCGCTCGGATGTCTTCTGGCTGCCGACGGGACCCGGCAACGATGTCTACATCAAGTTTTGGGACATCTGGTATACAAAGCGAATCCTGATTGGGCAAGCGGATCCCTTCTTCACGAACTTGGTCTTTTATCCAGAGGGCGTGTCGCTGGCATTTCATCCATTCTTCTATCCACACAGCATCACGGTCAATTTGCTGCAAGCCTTCATGCCTCTTGCCAACGCCTACAGCCTGACATATTTGCTTATCATTTGGACGTCGGCTTGCGCCGCCTATGTTTATGCGCTTTGGCTATGCAAAGACAAGTGGATCGCGCTTTTCGGCGCGATCATCTTCGGAGTTAACGCGCAGACGCTGGCAACGCCGACTTGGCCAGAAATCGCCTGGATCGCTCCCATTCCCTTGATTATGTATTTCTTGCACCGCGGCGCGCGAGAACAACGCGCAAGTCATTTCGTCCTTGCCGGGCTTCTAAGCGGATGCGCCATCTTCGTCACGCCTTATCTCTACGTCGTTGTGTCAATCATGCTGGCTGTGGCTCTGTGCGCCTTTGCCCTGCGCGAATGGCGCAATCGCCGCTTCTGGCTGCATGTGGCGCTGCTGGCAGCGACATTCGCGCTGTCCAGCGCGTGGCGGCTTTTGCCTATGCTTGAGAGCGCAAATGTGCTGGAAGAGGCGACCGCCTTAGGCGGCAGCGGCGAAGTGATAACGGACTTGGCTGCATTCTTTGTGAACAAAGGAAGTCCGGCGTATAGAGCTTTGCTGGAGGCGCTAACGCAGTCGCCAGAACTCGCCGGCACGACCTGGCACACCTACCTGGGATTCGTGCCGCTTGGCCTCGTGGGATTTGCCCTTTACGACGGCAAAACGCGGCGGCGGAGCGCTCCCTGGTTTGCGCTCTGCTGCCTCTTTCTTGTATTGAGCCTCGGTTCCACGCTCCACGTATTTGGCTTCGAGTTTTATGACTTGCCGCTCCCAAAGCATTATCTCAATCAGTTGCTGCCGGCGGTATTCCAAGGGTTCGACAAACCTTCGCTTTTCCTGTCTGGCGCCCGTCTTCCACTCGCGCTGCTCGCATGTTCCGGCGCGCTCGCTTTGCGGCGCCGCTATGCATTTGCAGCTCGCCCCGCGTTCATTTTGGCTTTGATCCTGGCTTTCGCGCTTGAGTCCTACGTGCCTGTGCCAGAGAATATAATTGACCTCAATAGATTGGCATATCTGGACGAACTGGCAAGAGAGGAGACTAGCAAGAAAAGCCTCATCAATGTCCCAATGGGGCGGACGAATTCCAAGCACTACCTGTTTTACCAGTCGCTCAGCGGCTATCCGCAGACCCAAGGCGCCATCAGACGCGCGCCAGATTCCGCCTTCGACTATATTAAAGTGAATCCCGTCCTAAATGCCTGGCATCAGGAATCAGCCATGGTGTGCGCGGGCGACTCTGCCGAACGCTATCGAAGCGCCATGCAAACGCTAGTGGATGATGGGTTCACCCATGTCGTTTGGCATCGTCATTTCGGGCAGCCCGCTGCCCAGGAGGCTCTGCGCAAGGGTTTCGAGGACGCGCGCCCGTCATACAGAGACGCATCCGTGAGCGTCTACCGGCTTGACGATCTACTGGAGAGCTGCCCAACATAGCCAAGTTTGCGTCGTAGTTAATCATCCGCCAATGGAATGGAGATGCGGGCGATCTCCACTTCACGCTCGAATCGCTGATCAGCGCCGACCAGCAAGCCTGGCTGGCTTACGCCGCTTTCGAAGTCGTAGACGATCAGCATCAACGTATAATCGCCGGGCGGCAACGCGGAAACATCAAGGCTCTGCGCATCCAGCGGCTTGCGCCAGATCACTCCGTCTTTGCCAAGCGCCTTATTCCCCGCCTGGTCAAACAGCTGGAGTGAGAACGAGAATTCGCTATGAAGAATCTCCTCCCACCAGAAATACACGTCCAGCGCGTTTCGCGATGATTCAACCACGATATTGGTCAGCGCCATGCCACTGTCATAACGAACGGCTAAGGGGTTCTCCGCCAATAGCAATTCGCAAGGAATTGATCTTCTCAGATACAGCTCGATGACGTTGTTTGGCTGATTGACAAAACGCTTGCACGACTTGAAATGCGCCAGAAACCAGTCGCGATAAACCGCCATCGCGTTCAAGTCTGTCTGCGCCGGGTTGTGGATGGCGTAAATGCCGGCGAAGTCCTCGGCGATGTCATCAAGCGTCATTCGCGGCGGAATCCCGCTTTGGAGCAGAATCTGCCCGCTCTCATCGTAGGTCAAATGCACGATGTACTTCCAGCCGTCGAGGATCGCACGGTAATACTCAATCGTCTTCCAGACGGCGGGCGCCCGCTGGTGAAAGCTCACGATCAGTTGATCGAAACCGGGCTGGTCGCGCAGGTCATAATGAAATGCCTGAAACTGGACCAGCGCGTCTTCCCGCAGCGCCCGCCGATTGGTGTAGATATTGAAGGCGTCGGAGCGCGTAAATGCAAATGACGCCGCGATCCAGATGGCGAGCAGGAAAATGAGCAGCGGCTTCCCGCGGGGCAGAAAGCGCAAGCCACCGGTGAGCGCGACAGCGGCGGGAATAGCGAGGAAAGTGAGATAACGCAGCCGGCTTTCAACGAGGAGAGTCGTGATTCCATTGAGCGCAAGCAGGAGCGCAACGGCGAAGACCAGAATGAGCAGAATGTAGCGCTGCGCGGGCCGCAAGCGATTGCGAAAACGCAGCGTCAACGCAAAGGCGATCAGGGGTAATGCGACTATGCCATTGGAGAAAACCGTTAAGCCCGCCGCAAGCGCCGCCGGAGGGGACAAGCGCGTCTGCGACAGGACGCTGGACACGGTCGCGCCTTCCACTGCGACGGGCAGCCAGAATACGAACATGAGCGCGGCGAGAGAGAGCAACGCGGATAACCGCCACCAGCGGGGTCCTTTCTGCGCGTACAGCAAGTGATAAAAGCCGATGGCGGCCAGCAGGATCAATCCGGCGTAGTGAATGTACATAATCAGCGCCGCCGAGCCAAATAGCAGCAGCCAGATTCCGGGATACAGCCGGGCGCGGATTTTGCTTGCAGCCTTCCAGTAGCTCCAGACCAGCCCCCCGGAAACAAGCGCCAGCAGCGTGTACATCCGGGCTATGTGCGTGTAATAGAGAAAAAACGAAAGAAATGCGAGCGCGACTAGAGCGGCAAGCCCATCCTCTTCGGCGCCGCTGAGACGGGCGATGCGATACGCGGTCGCCAGAGTAAGCAAGGCGAAGAAGACTGACGGCACGCGCAGCGAAAACAGATCAAAGCCAGCGGCGCGCTGCCAAAGATTCATCAGCACAAAATACAGCGGACCGTGATCGGGGCTAATAGCGGCCAGCTTGTCGAGCGTGTCGCCTATGTCAACTGGCTGCGTCAGGCTTCCATCGCGGATTCGAGCGATTGTGTTGTATTCGTCATTGCCGATGGGCAAGCCCGTAATATTCGTTAAGCCGTAGAACCATAGAAAGTACAGGCAAAGCAAAACAAGACAGAAGCCGAAAGCGGAGCTGCTATTCCTGGTCACATCGAGGTCGCCCGGTCGACGCGGACTTCTGTTCTTTATCATGATCGCATCGGCATATTCAGCGAGACGCGCCGCACACCTTACTCGTCGTTGGTTTATCTACGGCGAGGCGGATCAAATATCGTGGCGCGAAGCCATTGACTCGCCTAGCCCTCGACTGTGAATCGCGCGATTTCTACCAGGCGCTGGAAACGCGCCTCGCTTTTCACGATGATACCGGATTCGCTCTTGCCGGTTAAGAAATCATAGACGATCAGATTGACGATATAGTCTCCGGCGGGCAGCGCTGCAATATCGAGCGAGAAACTGTGAACGGGCGTGCCGGAAATGACATCGTCATGTTGCAACCCGGTGGGCTCGGCGTCGACGAATATCTGAATCGAAAAGGCGTATTCGTTCTGCAAGATCTTCGCCCACAAGAACGACACCCGCAGTTCATCCGCGATCACTTGGGTCGCTATGTTTTCCAGCCGGTTGCCACCGTCATAGCTGATCTCCAGAGGATGCTCGTCGGTGAATAAATCGCAGAGGATGCCCTTCGCCAAGAGCATATCGACCACCGCGTCCGCAGTCTCAACATAACGCCGGCAATGCTGGAAATACGTTCGGACTACATCAGCGTAGACAGCCATCGCCTCGAAATCCGTCTGTGCCGGATTGTAAACCAGCCAGATCGGGTACTCCCAGTCAGCCAAGCTTTCGAGGTTCGGGTAGCGCGTGTCATTGTATTGCGTTTCAAGCGCGCCGCGCTCGTTTATCCACATGTGTATCAGGGCGAAAAAGCGTCTTAGCTTGCCAGTGTAGAAATCAAACTGTTTGTGCTGAAGCGGCGTATCGGCGTGTACGCTAACGACAAAATCGCGCTCGCGCAGCTTGATCGCCGGTTCATAGAGCAAACGCTGATACGGCGGCACATGTATCTGGCCATCAGCCAGCCGGTTTGTGTAAAGCAGCATATCTTTGGAGTCGCTGTAGGCCAGGCTCGCAATAATCCAGATTGTCAATGCCGGTAAACGCAGCAGCTTCCACTTCGCGATCAGCTGCAGCGCTATTGCCAACGCGCAATTCCAGATTAGCATCAGCACAATGGTGTAACGCAAGCGCCGCGCGATGAGCAAATCGGCGAATTCATTTGCGATTAGCAGCAAACCTAGCAGGATGAAGGCGATCGCGGCAATGTAACGCTGCCCTTCATTCAGTCGCCTGAAGTGAATCAAGAGCGCGCCGCCAGCCAGCAGCCAAGGCAGGTACAAGCCGTTGGTGTAAGCTGATAACATGGCGGGCAGCGCCTCAACAAGCGACAGGACATCGTGATCGGGAATGCTTCTAGCAGATAGCGAGCTTAACGCCACCGGCAGCCAAGGCAAAAAGAACAACCCCGCCGCGCTAAGCGCCAAGGGGACCTTCATCCAGGCGCGGTCTTTGGCTGAAAACAACAGATGGTAAAGGCTGATCGACGCGAGAACCAGAAAGCCAAAATAGTGGACGTTTATGATGGCGGCTGATCCGATCACAAGCGCCGCCCAATGGTAAGTGCGCGCCCGCGCAGTCGAAATGGACACGCGCCAATATGCCCAAGCCACCCAGGCGGTTAGCATAATCAGCAGCGAGTACATGCGCACTTCGAGCGAATAATACAGAAAGTACGCGGTGAATGATGTTAGGATTACGGCATCCAGCGCGGCGCCTTTGCCGCCCGTCACCAGCGCCAACCGAAAGGTGAAGGCGAGCGCCAACAGCGCAAACAGAAGCGACAATACGCGCAGGCTGGCAAGATCCCTGCCCGCAAACTGCCCCCATATATTCAGCAGCATAAAATACAGAGGCGCGTGATCGCTGCTGTGCGTGGCAACGTTATTGAGCGTTTGTGGTATCGTGAATATGGGGGATCCGCTGGTTATGCCAATGTGCTTCAATGAGTTGTAATCGGCCGTCTTGATGGGATCGGACAGCAGGTTGGCGGCGCCAAATGCGAACACGAATGCCAGACACAAGATTGCCGCCAAGTCATGCGTGTTGTCCGAAAGTTGCTTTCTCACCGTAATCGATAGCTCGCCAGATCGCCCGACCCTTACGAAAGAAACTCGCCGATGATGAAATCGCCCAGGAGCTGAGCTCGTATACGGTTGCCCTCGACGGTCATGTGGCGGCCGTCAGTAAAGAGCGAACGGTCGGCGGGATAGACCGCTTTTAAGTCAAAGAGAGGTATTCCATTGCCATCGGCGGCGGCGCGCGTTAAGTCATTATGCTGCTCCAAGGCGAAGATATACTCTTCGCTCGCCACCGGCGGCAGGTTGAAATCGGTTGAAGTGACGAAGGTGACGAGCAGCAGGTCCACATCGTGCTGCTTCGCCAGCGCCACCATGCTTTCGAGGTTGCGCTCAAAGTGAATGGGCGGGTTGTTGCGCAGCATGTCCATCGCCGGCGTTTCAACGAAGAGCCCGCTGGGATAAACGCCTGCGCGCCACTGACTAAGGAACTCATCGCGCCGGCTGCTGCTCGCCAACTTGAAGCGATGCCAGTCGAGCGCGCTGTGCGGTTTGGTGAGGTTGGCGCGGATGCCGATAATGCGCAGCGCCGTACTGTATTCGAGGATATCGGGCATTATCGTATCGGTCACAAATGGCGCGATATAACCCGAATTGTCCGCCAGATATTCTGAATGCGGGAATACGAAGCGAGTATGAATATCGTTGTAGCCCTGGTAAACGATGATGAGATCGGGCTGCAAGGGCAATACGCGAAACTGAATGTTAATGAAATTTTGGAAGCTCGCGTAACTGCCAACGCCGGCGTTAATGACCTCAACCTGGTCGAAGCCGCTCCCACGCAGATAATCGCCAAGCTGGTGCGGATAGCTGTCTCGGTAGTCTTCTACATCGACCGAGTAAGTTGTCGATCCGCCGACGGCTGCGATCCGGTAGACGCCTTCCGGCTTGACCAAAGAAATCTCTTCCCCGCGGAAGCCCATAGAATTGTTGCGGTTCTCGCCCTGCGCAAGGTTGGGCGTGGGGATGTATCCCAAGTAATGATGCGGCGAATATCGAAATCCACTCTGGCTTTGGCTGTTGATGAAGTAGTCGTCGCCGTAGCGCTCTTTGATCTGATTGATCGAAGCAAGAAGCATGAAGTCTTCTTCGGAAACGATATTCCAAAGGTAATAATTGGCGCCGAATTCCACCGCGACCAGAGCCAAAACGAAGCTGAGGGCAACCATGCTCAGCTTGGCGATGAGTGATTCGGCTCTTGCCATCGGCGAAAGTCCTCCAAGGAAACAGACATGGCTGCAGTATAGTACGAAACTGTGCAAATCGCCTTATTCAATAAACTGGCGCTAATGTCGCGCAGCGCGCTCCCGGCGGCGCCGTTTCCTGTTAAGCCGCCTTGGGCGGAATATCCGCGCCCGCTGGCATATCATGCTGTGCTGTTATGTGGGCGCAACTCCGCGCGTCAGTGAAATTCACATTTCGCGCCGACGCCGAGCGCCAAAAAATAGTGTATAGTGGCGAGGTACAGTTGCGCCGGGACTTACGGAGCAAGCTGATATCGTGTCTAGAAAACCAGAGACGCTTCGCCAACATCTACCTGTTTTCATAATCGTTGCCATTCTGATCGTGGTGATGACATTCCCGACAATCGTTTATGTCTTTAACACGGAAGTGGCTTGGCTGCCCACGGGCAACCATCACGACACCTGGATGAAAGTCTGGGATGCTTGGTACGGGAAACGGATTCTCGATGGGAAAGCCGACTACTATTACACCGACCTGCTCTTTTATCCGCGGGGCGTTTCGCTGGTCTATCACAATTTCAGCATTCCGCACATGTTAGTTTTTGGTGGCTTGCAGGCTCTTATGCCGCTGACCAACGCCTACAGTTTGACCTTCCTGCTGATTGTCGCTTCGGTGACTTGCTCGGCGTATGTTTACATGTTGTACCTATTCAAAGACAAGTGGATCGCTCTGTTCGGCGCTGTCATCGTTGGCTTAAGCCCGCACGTCGTCGGCTATCCGGAACACCCCGAATATCGCTTCATCGCGACTGTGCCGCTAGCAATGTATTTTCTCCATCGCGGCTTGGATGAGCGGAGAATCAAGCTCGTTTTCCTTTCCGCGCTGACGACGGGCTTGACCGCTTACGTCAGCCTGCACATCTCGGTTTGCCTGGTCATCATGCTTGGCATGATTCTCTTGTATAACGTGGCATCGAGATGGAAGGACATGCGCTTTTGGGTTGCGGTATTCTGCTTTGCGGCAACGGCAGGCCTGATCAGCGCGCCGCGTATCTTGCCCATGATTGAAAGCGCCCAAGCCCTGCAGCTCGCTGTCAAGTATGCAGAAGTCAACAATGATCTTCTTGAATACTTCATCAATGCCCGGCACCCGCTCATAAAGCTTGCGTTTCCGGACGAGTCATTCCTTTGGGGGCTTCACGCGCGCGAAGCTCGCTATTCATCGTATCTAGGCTATTCGGTATTGTTTCTAATTGGCGCAGGCTTTCTTTCAAAAACGTCCCGGCGCGGGATGCTGCCCTGGCTGGCAATGGCGGCGCCCTTTCTTTTGCTTCGCTTGGGGTCAGAGCTAACCATCGGCGGGATTAAACACCCTCAAATTCTGTTGCCGAAGCATTTCCTGGATATGTGGCTCCCCGCTGTCACCGAAGCCTTCAGGATTACCTCCGCCTTTCATATTGGCGCGTTGATTCCGCTGGCGGCATTGGCTTGTATTGGCGCTACCGCACTTCTGCGCAAGCTGGGAACGCCCCGCCCCCGCGTCGCGCTTTTCATGCTGACTTTAGTTGGCGTCGTCTGTTTCGAATATTATCAGCCCGTTCGTCAGGGCGAACTTAACAAGAGCGAAATCGCATTTATTGATTGGCTTCAAGACGAGCCCGGCGACGTGCGCTTGATTCACTTGCCTCTGCGCCACCTAACGAGATTCAAAGCCAATCTCTATCAGACATTTCACGGCTTCTCAATTGCGGAAGGCCTCATTGCGCGCCGGTCGGCGGGCGCTTACGACTACATTTACAATAACCAGCTGCTAGCGTCATGGATCAATCGACAAGTCTCGTCCTGCGTCCTCCAACAGCGGGAGGCGCATCTGCCCGCGCTAAATCAGTTGATCGCGGACGGCTTCACGCATGTCGTCTGGCATAAGCGCCTGGATCAGGATGTGAGTTTTGCAGTCAGCCTTGCTGGGGCAAGCGCGTCTTACGAAGACGACTTCGTGAGCATTTACCGAATACATGACTTGCTTCAAGCCTGCGAGCCCGGCCACATGGCGGAGCACTTCAGCGCTTTCCCGTATGCTGCTGTCTATCTGACGCCATCAATCATTCACGAGTGCAACGGGCTGGTGATGAGTCTTCACCAATCTCGGTCGGCGTCAGAGGCATTCAGAACCTACTTTTCGCATGTCTCCTTTGATCAGAAAGACATGGTTCACTTTTCTTACAACGATAAGACTGAACTCGTCGTTGATGGCACCAAGCACTGGTTCGCCGATCTCGAAAACATCAATGGATCTTTCAATGGCGTCTGGTTGATCAACAATCCTCATGAGACGGATTTACCGAGCTTGCCAATCTATCAGGGCTGGTTTACGCGGAATTACAGATTCTGCAGAAGAGCTTACGATCACACAGACGGGACTATCGACCTGTATCTCAAGCCAGACATACCCTGCGAGGCGCTGGACGCGCATAAGGGACGCGAAGCGCGTTATGACGGCGGCGCGCGGCTTCACAATGTTTCGTACGACATGGCTGGGGACCAGATTACATTTTATCTGGTGTGGTCGATTGATTCCGAACGAGATTACGGCTTTTCGCTACAGCTATTTGATGAATCAGGGCGTAAGGCGGTTTCATACGACAACGCTGTATTCCGCGATGCAGTGAACGTTCATGGCATTGATATCTCTAGCCTGCCTGCCGGCGCCTACGATATGAAGCTCATCTTGTATGATCGAGAGACCGGCGACTCCGAGAACGGAGTCATCGTCAAAGGCGACCAGCGCTTTGATAGAGCCCTCGACATTGGAATGATCACAATTGACTGAGGTTCGCGGTCTGCCAGTCTTGTCGCGCTTACAGGTAAGTCATTGCCTGCTCAGCCGGAGAAATGCAAGCTCGCGCTGGCGAGGCTGTGGTGAATGTGTTGATATATACCTCGTTTCCCCCACCCTAATTCCTTGAAAAACTCCCCTTCCCTCCTTGTGGGGCGCGCGTAGACACTGCACTACGGCAAGGGGCCGGGTCACGTAGACATAGACCTTCGGGGATGGGGGTTTGTCGCGCTATCAATGAAATTCACCACACCCCTGGCGGTTTTGTATGTCTCGCGCCGCCGCCGAGCGCCAAACAATAGTGTATAGTGGCGAGGTAAAGTTGCGCCGCGACGTACGGAGCAAGCTGATATCGTGCCTAGAACACCAGAGACGCTTCGCCAACATCTACCTGTTTTCATAATCGTTGCCATTCTGATCGCGGTGATGACATTCCCGACGATCGTCTATGTCTTCAACACCGAAGTGTTCTGGCTGCCTACTGGCAAACACTCGGACACCTGGATGAAATTCTGGGATGCCTGGTACGGGTGGCGCGTTCTGGCTGGGGAAGCTGATATTCGTCACACCGATCTGATGTTTTCCCCCAGGGCCTTTCCTTGAGATTTCACAGTTTCAGCTTTACGCACATGCTGCTCTTCGGCGGATTGCAGAGATTTCTCCCGGCTTCCAACGCCTACAACGCAGTCTATCTGTTTAACATCGCCGCCGTTTGCCTGTCCGCATATCTATATCTGCGCTATTTGTTCAGGGAAAAGTGGATCGCGCTGCTGGGCACGGTTATCGTCGGCATGAGCCCCTTTGTCATTGGCCACCCGCAGAATCCAGACTTGGGATTTATCGCCACAATTCCGTTGTCGCTCTATTTTCTCCATCGTGGCCTGCACGAACGCCGGCTTCGCTTCATCGCCGGATCCGCTGTTTTGACGGGCCTCACCGCCTATATCGGCTTGTATGTTTTTGTTTGCCTTTGCCTGGCTGTTTTCATGGTGCTGCTCTTCTTCTCCATCGCGAAATGGCGCGCTACCATATTTTGGATAAGCGCCGCCCTGTTTGCCGTGATTATCGGTGTAGCGCTTGCGCCGCGCGCCTATTCCACATTGAGGAATAGACAAGAATTTGCCGAGTCATTGGAAAAATGGCAGGGCAAGAATTTCGGCGGCGACTTATACGAATACTTCGTCAACGCCAGACACCCCGCCCTTGAGCCAGTCTTTCGCAATATGTTTCAACTGGACGATTCATCGCCAATCCTATACAACACATCGTATCTGGGTTATACAACGCTGATATTGACTGCTATAGGCTTAGCCCGACGGCGGTATCGCCGCAAGATGATCCCGTGGTTGCTGCTGCTGTTCCCGTTTCTGCTCTTGCGGCTCGGCTCGGTTCTCACGATAAATGGCGAACAGTTTCCGGAAATTCTGTTGCCGAAGCGCATTCTGGATGAGATTGCGCCCGGCGTCTTCCAAGCCTTTCACACCGTCGACCATTTCCAGATGGGCGTACTTTTTCCACTCGCGGTCCTCGCCTGTTACGGTGCGAAGGCCGTCATGCGCCGCTTCCAAGGGCGGCGGCGCGCGGTAATCGTATTTTGTATTGCCCTGGTTGCCTTTGAGTATTATCAGCCGGTGGAGGAGCGGGTCATCCCGGATGAGCAGCTAGCTTATCTGAAGGTTCTGAAAGCAGAACCCGAGCCCGTAAGGATAATCAACGCGCCATTTGGACGGGGAAATTCCAAGTATTACCTTTTCTATCAGGCGCAGAGCGGTTTTTCGCAAGTCGAGGGACTCGTTTCGCGTACGCCTGCTTACGCTTACAACTATATCAGAGCCAACGCAATACTCAATCAGTGGCATCTCAACAGGGATGTCATCTGCTCTGACGACTATGAAAATGGATTTGGATTGGCGGTGGAGCTTTACTTGGAGGCATTGGATCAGTTGGAGGCGGACGGTTTCAGCCATGTGGTGTTTCACCGAAACCTCGGCCACGGGTTTTCGATACACAAGAGCTTCGATGCCGCCGAGCCAATCTATGCGGATGATTATGTATCGATTTACCGCATGAGCGACCTTCGGCAGAGCTGCCCCGTCTAGCTAACGAGTGGCTAGGCTAGGACGCTGGCGCAACGCCAATTCTGGTGTGAATCGAAAACGAGTAGCGAGCCCGGAGCTGAATGCGTCAAACAACAGAAACACGGCAGGCGAGAGAAGTGTTGGCGGCGGCATACTCTCCCACATCGTCTCCAATGCAGTACCATCT
>JAPPFH010000121.1 GCA_028875185.1 Chloroflexota bacterium
CTTGTCGCACTTAGAGATAACACCATGATAACACGATACTATACAACTAGCCGAGCCAGATACACAGCGATCCTTGACGCCAACGCGCTAGTATCTATCAGGCTAACTGATCTTCTCATGCAGCTTGCAGTTGACGACCTCTTTAGACCAAAGTGGACAACGGACATACACCAAGAATGGATAAAGGCCCTAGAAAGAAAGCGCCCGGACATTGGCTTGGATCGCCTAAAGAAAAGGCGTGATCAGATGGATGCAAAGGCTCGCGATCCACTGGTCGAGGGCTACAAATCTTTGGAGGGCGCTATAAGCCTGCCAGATGAGAATGATCGCCACGTGTTGGCGGCTGCAATCGTAGGCCGTTGTGATGTAATTGTCACGTACAATTTGAAGGACTTTCCAAAAGAGATTCTAGGCAAGTTTAATCTGGAGTCGCAACACCCTGACAGCTTTCTCACAAATCATCTTGATCTCTTTCCGGGCAAGTTCTGTGCGGCCGTACACAAAGTCAGGCAACGTCACAGAAAAAAGATTTACAGTTTCGAAGAGTACCTAGACGGTCTAGCTGAAATCGAACTTGTGGCTACAGTTGCAAAATTGCGTAAATACACCAGTATCCTCGACGTGTAGGCTGGCGAGATCAAAATAGCGACATCACTAGATTTAATGCCATACGCTCGTCAATAGAACTTAGCCGCTGCCAGTTTCAACCGCAGGATTCTCTACTCTCCTTCCCGATTTTCACGTATATTTGCAGTGTAAAGCGTAAGATCATGAACAAGGTAAACCCTCCAATGATTCTCAAAACCAACACCCCCGGCATCGAAATCACCGGCGACATCAGCCCTGATTACGAAGCCATTCTCACGCCCGAAGCGGTCGACTTTCTCGCCGGTTTGGCGCGGAATTTCACCGGCCGGCGCAATGACCTGCTAGAGGCGCGAGAAGCGAGGCAGGCAGCCATCGACAACGGCAATTTGCCCGACTTCTTGCCAGAGACCGCCGCTATCCGCGCTGATCCGGCCTGGCGCGTCGCCCCGGTCCCAGCCGATATGCAAGACCGCCGCGTCGAGATCACCGGACCCACCGAGCGCAAGATGGTCATCAACGCGCTCAACTGCGGCGCCAAAGTCTTCATGGCCGACTTTGAAGACGCAAACGCGCCCAGCTGGGAGAATATGGTCAGCGGGCAGATCAACCTGCGCGACGCCGTAGACGGCTCAATCACCTTCACCAACCCCGATGGCCGCTTCTACCAGCTAAATGAACAGACCGCCACGCTATTGGTGCGGCCGCGCGGCTGGCATCTGGATGAAAGCCACTTCCTGGTCGATGGCGCGCCAATTCCGGGCGGATTGTTTGACTTCGGACTTTATTTCTTCCACAACGCCCAAGCCGCCCTCGATCGGGGCAGCGGTCCCTACTTTTATCTGCCGAAGCTGGAGAGCCACCTAGAAGCGCGCCTCTGGAACGATGTCTTCGTTCACGCGCAAGAAGCGCTAGGCATCGCGGCAGGCACGATCAAAGCGACCGTGCTCATCGAGACGATCACAGCCGCCTTCGAGGCGGAAGAGATTTTGTACGAGTTGC
This sequence comes from Chloroflexota bacterium, assembly GCA_028875185.1. Taxonomy (GTDB): domain Bacteria; phylum Chloroflexota; class Anaerolineae; order Aggregatilineales; family Phototrophicaceae; genus UBA6055. The sequence continues at coordinate 1,588 of JAPPFH010000121.1, forward strand.
GCGCGCATTCGGCGGGTCTCAATTGCGGGCGCTGGGATTATATCTTCAGCTATATCAAGAAACTGCGGAAGCACAGCGATTACCTGCTGCCCGATCGCGCGCAGGTCACCATGACTGTGCCATTTATGCGCAATTACACGCTGCATGTGATTAAAGTCTGCCACCGCCGCGGCGCGCACGCGATGGGCGGGATGGCGGCGCAGATCCCCATTCGCAATGATCCCGCTGCGAATCAAGCAGCGCTCGATAAGGTTTATGCCGACAAGCTGCGCGAGGCGAAAGAGGGGCATGATGGCACTTGGGTGGCGCATCCGGGTTTGGTGCGGATCGCGACAGACGTCTTCGACAACTTCATGCCAGAGGCGAATCAGATCGACCGGCAGCGCGACGATGTGAAGGTCTCGGCAGGTGACCTCTTGACGCCCAGCGCTGGCGATATCACCGAAGAAGGCCTGCGCCTGAACCTTAAAGTTGGCATCCAATACCTGGAAGCCTGGCTCGGCGGCAATGGCTGCGTCCCGCTATACAACCTGATGGAAGACGCCGCCACCGCGGAAATCAGCCGGGCGCAGGTCTGGCAGTGGCTGCATCACAAGGCGACGCTCGCGGATGGCCGCCCGCTGACGACCGCGCTATATAGTCAATTGCTGGAAGAAGAGATGGATGCCATCCGCGGCGAGGTCGGGGACGCGCGTTTCGAGAGCGGGCATTTCCAGCGGGCGATGCGGCTATTCGATGAGATGATCCGCGCTGACGATTTCAGCGAGTTTCTCACATTGCCAGCTTACCAGTATTTGTAAGCGGTGGAAGGAGCGTGGCGGGGCGAGCCGCTAATTCCGATATCGCGCGACAAACGAGTAGGCAATAACCGAGAGCGCCACCATCGTCACGACCAGCAGCAGCCCGCCATCATAGCTGCCGCTCTCATCGCGCAAGCGCCCTACAAGCCAGGGACCGAGCGCCGCCCCCAAGCCGCCCAGCCCGCCCACCAAGCCATTGATCAGACCCAAGCCTTGACGCTGGAATACATCGCTGGCCAAGGCAGTCGTCTGGCTGCTGCGCGCGCCTTCGCCCATGGCGAAAAGCAGCGCGTACAGCATCAGCGCCAGGGGTGTGTCGACCGCGCGCAGAACAATCAGCATACCGACAGCGCCAATCAAGCCAGCCGCGCCAATGATATAGGCGGTGGCGCGCCCATAGCGATCCGAAACCCAGCCCAGACCAATGAAGAATCCGCTGGTCAATAAACCAGCCAAGCCCACCACATTGGCGGCCGCCGCTCGCTCAACGCCGACTGATTCCAGGTAGGCGATCTGATGCACAGTCAAGCTGCGCACCGGTCCCATGGTCATGACAGCCGCGATCATCAGCGCCCAGAAAACGGGATTCCGCAGCAGCGCGCGCCAATTTAGCGGCGCCGCGCGACTCTGAATTTGCTGCGATAGCGCCCACGGCGGCTTGCGCAGGCCGAAGACCATTAATGGCAAAAGAACAAGCAGGCAGACCAGCGACAGCGCCAAGTAGGCATCGCGCCAACCGATGCTGTCAATCAGCAGATTCGCCAGCGGCACAAATAGCAGCGAGCCCATTCCAGTGCCAGCAAATGCGATGCCGAGCGCGCGCCCGCGCCGCGCCGGGGTCGTCCAGCCCGCCACGACCGACGCGACCGGTCCCAAGCCGGTGATGCCTAGTCCGATTCCCTCGATGACGCCGTAAGACAGCATAAGGTCGCTCAAAGAAGTCGCGCGGCTGCTGAGCCATAAGCCGGCGGTCATCAGACAGACGCCGAGGGCGAAGACCGGGCGCGGCCCCCAGCGATCGAGGGCGATGCCGGCCAGGGGCGCGGTCGCGGCGAAGACCAGCATATTAAGGCTGAAGATGGCGGCGGAGGCTTCGTTGCTCCAGCCTTCGACCAAGACGAATTCGGCGAAGAAGACGGAGAAGGAGAGCCGTATGCCGAAGATGATGAAGATCGACAGAAAACTGACGATGACGATGCGCGCGGGGCTGGGGAGGGGATCGACGGATTGCCGGGTCATTAACTAGGCGGCGAGTTCTTCCCGCACGGAATCGCGCTGTGACCAGGGGACGGGTTGTATGTTGTGATTCTGAAAAGCTTCGAGAATTGTTGGAGGCACTGCTCGCTCACCGTCGTTCAGCATGGCGTATGCGCGAGACTCCCTTTCACGAGCCTCACTTGTATCTAGCCAAGCGAAAACAGCATTCGAAGCACTGGCGCGGCTTGGATCATTTACGCTCAGCAACACACGATCTGGCTGAATGTCGGACTTTGGTATTACAAAATGGTAATGATGATCGAAGCCACTCTTGCCCGACAACTTTACATTTGGAAAATGGCGGATTCCGGATAATTCCAACCAGGAAACGACGTCTTCATAGAACAGGCTTTTGGTAATTGGAGATGCCAGGTAGAACAAGTCATTTACCGCTAACATCGCCTGTAGGAGATTATGCTTCTTGCGAGCAAAATTCTGGTTAGTCGCGCTGACCTGCAGTTCATTGTTTACCTTTTGCACACCAAAACCATTGAGCGTGATCATAAGCAGTTGTTTGCGCTTGGGCGTATTAAGCTTACAGCCGCTGATATCTAAATCACTTATGGTATAGCCGTCATCAGTCAGAAGGAATCCGCCTTCCGACGGCCGAGCGTATATTTGAAGGTAATCATTGTGCCGGTCAAGAAAGGGGCAAGTAATTTCAACCCAACCATCAAGCTCGCGCAGTACAGTCTTGTCGCGCAGCCACTTGTGATATTGAGTTGTCAATTGCCGAAACTCGTCTATCATCATAGCATCACCTTTATCAATCTCGGTGGTTCAGTGATTTGGCAGAAGCCCATAAAATCCTGCAATGTTGTCCAGGTATCGGCTAAGTCGTTAAACTGCTCTTCCGGTAAAGGAATCGCCCAGCGGTCACCGTAATTCTCGCGGTAAACGTGTAGGTGTGGTGTGGAGATCTCTTCACCGTCAGGATTGGTATGCGGCGGACCTCCGAAATCAAGCCGTACCAGTTTCACTACTTCTCGTGCTCGATTTTGATATGTCAATTTACTTAGATCAACACTAGCGCGATTTATATCTAGCCAAAAACCTTCTCTGTCATCCACGGAACGAAGCTTTATCTTTATTTTCTGACCCTGTTTGGGAAACTTGTGTAGGTCATCATTAACCCTATGTTTCTCCATCGCAAGGAGCGCATCCGCTTCTTCTTGAGTCAGGATGAATTCAGCCAATAGTCGCCCCCTTCAACGGATTGCGCAACATTGTATTCTCTACGCGAACGTAACGACAGTATAGCAACGTCGCAGCGCTAATTCGACTCTAGCGCCACCATCGTCGCATTCGCCGCCGGCATCACACCAATGCGCCCCGACTTCGGCAACATCGCCAGCGCGCGGTCAATCGCCGTCTGCAAGTCCGGTTGGGGATGCAGCAGCAGCGCCCGCACGAAAGCATCGCCGAGGTCGGAGACGAGCATCGTATGCATCCGCGCCGCGTCGCGCGAAACCTGGAAGGCTTTGTGCCGACCGACCCGGAACCCCTCGCGTTCAAAGCGCTCGAAGACGGTCTCATGCGAGCGCATGGGCGGGTTCAGCATCCAGGCTTCATAATCGCTGCTGCCGCTGCCTTCGGGGCAGGCGGCGCAAAGGATCATCGTCCCGCCGTCTTTGGTCACGGCGGCGGCATGAGCCATGCCCTTCTGCGCCTGGTAGATGTTGATGTCTTTGGGATGCCCGCCGGGCGAAACGATCATCAGGTCGAAGGGCGCATCCACCGGCACCTGATATAGCGACCGCGCCTCCGGGATGCCCGCGCGCATAACCGCAACCGGATCGCCAGCGAAAGCCTTGATGATCTGTTTATCGCCATTCAGCAACGCGTTGACGGCGAAGTCGATGCCAATCAGAGCGCCGATCTCTTCGACATCTTGCCGCGCCGGATTCTGCTCAAATTCGCCGAGCCGGGCTTTTGCATCGCGCATCATGGCGTGGTTGAAATTGATCGTCTCGGCGCCGGCCAAACCGATGGAGGCGCTCTTGACCCCGCCCGAAAAACCCTGAAACTGATGCGGCTCGAGATTGCCGATCACGATGCGGTAATCGGCGGATAGGTAGTCGCTGTTGATATGCACGGGCGTTCCGCGCGCGGTCTCGCCGAGGCGCGTCAAGCGCGCTTGGTCGCTGGCGTTGTGGCAGGCGACGCGATAGCGATTCAGAAATTCGGCTGGAAGGATGGTACTGTACTCGGCCGGCTGCATACGCGGATGCGTACCGGTCGCGATGATGAAGAGCAGATCTTCGTCGCGTACGCCGGCGTGGCGCAGGCCCTGCAGGACGGGTGGCAGCAGATGTTCATGCGGCACGGGGCGCGTCTTGTCGTTGATGGCGATGGCGACCGTCTGCCCGGCGCGCGGCGGTTTTACAGCGCCGAGCGGATTGTAGACGGCGCCGCGGACGATTGCGGCTGGGTCGTCAGCCGGCTGCTTTGTGCGAGGCTTAACATATTCCAGATCGTATCCCGCGGGCAAATCCGCCTTTAGGCAGCCTGTTCCATAGGGGAGCTGGATTATCTTGGGCAAGGTTCTATCTAATACTAAATGCAGGGGCGTCTCGCTGAGACGCCCGCGTATTCTAATGCCTATTCGGGCGTTTCGGCGCCGCGCGCAGGTCGCGTAGGGCACGCAGGTCGCGTAGACACTGACCGCCGACATCGCCCTTCGACACCGACCGCCGACACTGCGGGTCAAACGCCCCTACAGTTACGTTGGTGGCAGGCGGGCGCTAAATGCTCGGACCAACCCGATGGATGGCGAAGCTGTTGTTATCGCGCAGCGCCTCGGACTTGGTCAGGTAGCCATTGCAGACGCGCTCGACCTCGTCATAGACGATTTGGCCGGCTTCCGCCAGCGTGATCTCGCCGTAGAAGACGCCGCTGACATCCACATCGACCGTGTCGCGCATCAGCTCGAAGGACCCGCGATTGCCGGTGACTTTGATGGTCGGCATGATGGGATGATTCGAGGTGTGCCCGCCGCCGGTGCAGAAGGTCAAGACCTGGCAGCCAGCCGCCGCCATGCTGCTGATGCTCTCGGCGCCCATGCCCGGACCATACATCACATAATTGCCCGGGTCGGTCTTGATTGGCGCTTCAGCGATTTCGAGATACTCGATGATCGGGCTGTCGCCGATTTTCTTGACCGCGCCCATCGACTTCTCTTCGATGGTCGTCAATCCGCCAGCCATATTGTCGCCGGTCGGTTGGGAGCCGCGGATATCTTCGCCGCTGGCGAGGGCGCGCGCTTCCATGTGCTGGACGCCAGCCAGGATCGCTTCGGCAACAGCCGGGCTGGTCGCTTTGTCCGTCAGCCAAGTCTCGCAGCCCATCCATTCGGTGCATTCCGCCATCAACATGCGCCCGCCCTGCGCGATAAGAATCTCGCCAGCGAGCCCATTGGCAGGGTTGCTCGCCAAGCCGGAGGTGGTATCGGAGGTGCCGCATTCGGTACCGAAAAGGATCTTGCTCATCGGCGCCGCCTCACGTTGATGGAGGCTGATTTGGCGGGCGAAGTCCTGTGCGTAGCGGGTGGCTTTATCGACCGCGCTGATGAAGCCGCCATCGCCGCGGATGTTGACGGTGGCGATTGGCTTGCCGGTGGGCGCGATGTCATCGGCGAGGTCTTCGGCGGTCATGCCTTCTTCTTTGAAATGGTCGATGATTACGACTGCGCCCACGTTCGGGTTCATCGCCGTGCCCGCCAAGAAGCGCCGCGTCACGCGCAGGTCCGGCGCGACTTGGCAGCGGCCGTTGGCATGTGTGATCGGCACAGCGCCGTGGATGGTATCGGCGACGCGGTCGCAGACGCCATTGGCATAAACCGTGCCCGATAGAATCAACAGATGATTGCGGATGCCGACATCGCCGTTGGGACGGATGTAACCGAGAAATTCTGACATGATTGCGTTTCCCCTAACCTATTCAGCCGTTACCGTTTCGCGTTCCGCGAGGTCGCCGCGCCCGCGATTGCTCTCGACATTATGGTCATGGACGTGCTCGCCTTCTTTGATATCGCGCGAAGCCGAGCCGATGCTGAGCCCGTATTTAAGCACGGTGTCGCCTTGGGCGATATCCATCAGGGCGATCTTGTGCCCGTAGGCGATCGGGTCCAGCGCGATGACTTCCAGGTCGCTGCGCTCGCCATTGCAGCCGACATGGTCGCCGGTTTGTATGGCTTCGAGTACGGCGGTGCCGACATTGTCGGTGGCGTAGACGACGAATACTCTTTTCATGGTGCGCCTTTCATTGCTCTTTCCCAACCCGCTATGGAACATTCCTTATAGGAAAGCTCAAGACATGGTAGTCGCCATTAAATGGATGTGTGATGACGAATTGCTTGCCTTGCTCCAATTCAGATGTCGATACTGCTTGCTCTAAATGCTCCAAACGCATGGCTAGATTTTCTTGACAATCACACGGAATTACCAGGCTGATTGTATCGTTCTCAATCTCCGGATAGATAGTCGCGTTGAATATGTTGCCTTCTTTCTTTGCCTCCGTCATTATGCGGAAGCGTAGCTTTACGGTGGCCCTGTCCACGTGACGTACACGGCTAAAGCTATCTTGACGCGAGAACACGCGCACCATCAACTTACGCAATTCGTCGCTAATGTCCAAGTCTTCTTCCGCCAAGCGTTCATCAAGCACCTGGCCGAATGCCTGCTGAATCAACTGCTCGACCTTTATCGTTTCAAAGAAGCTGCCATGTACTAGGCAAATCTTGCACTTGCCTATAGGTTTGCCACGCAGCAGATAGAAAACCTCACGTTCGGGAAGGCTGTCAATGTCGTCGCCGGTAGCCAACATCTGATCACGTATCACACTTCGCTTCCCGCTTGTAAGTTCAGCAATCAGCTTCGTGCCCGTCGGAATAGTCGAGTTAAACGATGACACCGAAAAGGACTTGCTATCTTTAACCTCTATGAGCTCGCCACCATCGGGATCTCCTCCGGGATTCACGCGAATGGCAAAGTCAGGAAACCTTCCTCTACCCACATACGAAAACAGCTCGCTATCCCAGGGAAATGATTCGAGACTGGTGACATGCGCCAACACCTGCCGATTACGATACAGATGGGCGAAAAAGTGGTAGATTGAGTACACTCTGTTTTCCGAATTCAACTTCACCGCCCCAAATCTCGTCCAGATTCTCCGTGTAGAAATAGTCGTCGCGGAAGCGCCCAATATCATCGGCCGGGCGGATTTCACGCAGTCGATCGCGGATGCACTCAGCGTTGTCGGGGTCGATCTCTACGCCTAGCCCGCGCCGTCCCACTTGCTGCGCCACCACCAAGGTCGTCCCTGTTCCCGCAAAGGGATCAAACACGCAATCGCCAAGTTTCGATGAACTCAGGATAATCCGCAGAAGCAGGGCAATCGGCGCTTGCTGCTTGTGGAAACGCGCGCCATCTTCGTCGCGCAAGGCTTCGTCCCCAGCGAAGTAGCCCGCAGTCAATTCGCGGATGTCATCCCAGATATCGGTCACATATACGCCATTGGCGCGCTTCTGTTTATAGTTGGCGGGCAGGGGCGGATCAATGCGCAAACGGTTAAATACGCGCGCTCGCGGACCTTTGGTAGCATAGGCGATAATTTGATACTGCTTGCCGTAGCGCCGACTCATGGGCACAGCCGAAGTCAGCTTTTTCCAAATGATGAGGTTCTGCAGCGTCCAGCCGCTTTCGCGCAGGCAACGAAGAACCTGCTCGCTGTTCTTCTCGCGCTGCATGAAGTAGATCGCGCCGCCTGCCGAAGTCTGTGCGTAGACGGCGCCGCATACTTGCTTCATCCAATCCCAGTATTCCGCTTCGGGCATATCGTCGTCATGCGAGGCGTATTCTTTCGCTTGATTAAATGGCGGGTCGAGGAAAGTCAAGTCTAGCTCGCAAGCGGCAAAGGCTTGAGACAGCAAAAAGTCATTGATATCAGATTGCGTAACCTGGGCGTTTAGAAACATCATTCAGGCTTTTCCGTTAAGCCGCGTTCGCCACTATCGGAATCATCGTCAGTGGCGCTTCCTATGTCAATATCGGTAATTCTAGCGTGTAGCAGTTGCTTTTCAAATTGCCCCTTGCGGCCACACGGCCGCGTGGTAGGCCAGGCCGCGCCGCGCGAAACCCTTAGCGCGACGTCGACTTATCACAGGTTTAGCAAAGGATCTCTCGAATGGCTATGCGAACATTTTATAACGTCCAAATCTGGATATTGAATGAGGAAGGCGAGGCTGATGGATACCGCGGGAGTGCTCTCGCCGTCGACATGGACCAGGCGCTTGAGGCTGCGAAAAGGTTGATGTCGCGCAGAATCGCGAGCATAACAGGTGGCAAGGTTATGAAAGTCGAGATCACTGTATACGAACACGACGGCTAATATCTGGCGAGACGTATTAGGTCACAAAGCTCACACTGCGATCCGGCGCATCCGCCGCCGCCAACCCATCAAGCCCCACCCAGCCGCGCCTGCAAACCCGCCAGCGCCTCATCCAGCTTCAACTCGCCGGCGAAGTAGGCGCGCAACAACTCATTGGACGCGTCATAATACACTGGCGCCAGCGGATGCAAATCCAGCGCAATCGCCTGATCCTGCAGCTTGGGCGCCTCGCGCGAGATGTCGCAGCGCGCCGACAGCCGCCCTTGCCAGTCCGCTTAGGTGAAGTCACCGCAGATTCAGCGTCATCAAGCGCAATTCGGTCATGTCCTCAATCGCATATTTGATGCCCTCGCGCCCGTAACCAGACGCCTTGACCCCGCCGTAGGGCATGTGATCGACGCGGAAAGTCGAGACGCTATTGATATGCAGCCCGCCGACCTCGACGCGATCCCAGGCATCCATGACGCGCGTGATATCGCTGGTGAAGACGCCCGCCTGCAAGCCATAGGGGCTATCGTTGATGATGGCGACGGCATCGTCCCAGCTTTCGTAGGGGCTGAGGGTGACGACCGGGGCGAAGACTTCTTCGCAATTCACGCGCATATCCGGCGCTGTCTCGGTCATCACCGTCGGCGGAAACATGGCGCCGGCCCGCTCGCCGCCAAGGAGCGCGGACGCGCCCGCTTTCCGCGCCTCGTTGACCCACGCTTGAGCGCGCTCGGCATCGCGAAGGCTGATCATCGGTCCGATATCGACATCGGGGTCGCGCGGGTCGCCCACTTTGAGCGCCCCCACCTGCTCAACGAAGATATCGGTGAAGCCCTCAAAGACATCGCGCTGGATCAGCAGGCGCTGCACCGAGATACAATTCTGCCCGGCATTGGCGAAAGCGCCGGCCGCCGCTTGACCGGCCGCATCGGCAAGGTCGGCGTCGTTATGCACGATGACGCCAGCGTTGCCGCCCAATTCCAGCGTGACCTTTTTTGTGCCCGCCTTGCTCTTCAGCATCCAGCCGACGGCGCCGCTGCCGGTGAAGCTGATCATAGCCACGCGCGGGTCTGTCGCCATCTTTTCGCTGTCGGGTCCCCAGGCGTTTAACATGCTGAAGGCTTCCGGCGGGAAACCGGAATCCAAAACGATCTCCGCCAGGATAATGCTGGATAGTGGCGTCTTTTCGGCCGGCTTGAGGATGATGGGATTGCCGGCCGCGATCGCCGGACCAATCTTGTGGCAAGCCAGATTGACCGGATAGTTGAAGGGTGTGATGCCGAGCACCGTGCCGACCGCTTGCCGGCGCGTGAAGCCTTGTCGGTTCTCGCCAGCCGCTGTCCAATCGATACTGAAGACTTCGCCGCCGATCCGCCGCGCTTCTTCCGCCGAGATTTTGAGCGTCTCCAGGGCGCGCGTCGTCTCGCCGATTGCGGTTTTACGGTTCTTGCCGCCCTCGAGGATCATCGCTTCAACCACTTCGTCAAAACGCTCGCGCAGCAGCGCTGCCATGTTTGTCAGAATCTCGGAGCGGCGGTGGCTGGGCAGCGCGCGCGTAAGCTCGAAACCCTTTACTGCGGCAGCCATCGCATCGTCCATATCGGCCGCGCTCGCCATCGACACGCTGTCGACCAGCGAGCCGTCATAAGGAAAGCGCGCTTCCATGACATCATCGCCGCCGCGCCATTCGCCACCGATCAGGTTCTTTTTCGTCATTGGATTTCCTCCCTGCTTCCGCCTTCAAAGCGCCAAGCAGTATACCTGCTTCGAGCGTGATTGTTCAGCGTCTGCTGGACGCTGCCCGACGCTCGGCAAAGGCAGAGAAACTTGTGACCTCGAGTTCGTCCCTTTGCGGCACATCAGCGAGAAGCGCGTTCCAAACGACGTGATCCGACCGATTCGGCTGCTCATGCCAAGGTTGGAAGAACGCCCGGTAACAATTGCAAATGATGGTCAGCTTGTGCTTAATCAGCGCATTGTTTGTGTGAAGCTAAACTGCGCTTTCGCAAGACAGCAAGAGTCTATTACGATATAATTGGGCAATCTGCATAATTTTAGTATCATTGTGTAGAACAAATGACTGGAAATGACAAACAGAAACTAGAGCAGTTTCGCCGCCCTGCGCTAAGTATCTTCGTCACAGGCTGGATGGCGACTCATCTTTTCGCGCTGTTTGTGTCGATAATCATCAATCCAGGAGAATCTCAATTCTACACTTTGTATTCAGAGTTGTGGCCACTGATTTTTGCTGGCAGTCTCTCCATCTTGCAAATACTTTGGCTGCGGCGGAGCTGGGGGATAACACTGCGACTGTGGCTTCCGCTCGCCCTGCTAGGCGTCATCATCGGGGAGTTCGCCTTTCAGATTTTCGACGCCACTGTCGTTGTTCCTTTCCCGCCCAAGCTCTACTCCGGATTTCTCGAAATGCCGGAGCCGGAACACATTATGCAGTTGAAATATACGCTGTATCAAACTGTCAGGTGGTTCCTGCTATGGTCTACTCCCTTGCTTTTCCAGTGGCTGGCGCTGCGGCAACGATTTGCCGGCCACGGCTTGTGGCTCGTGGCAGCTGTATTCCACGCCCCGCTCACCTTTTTCATAACCGAACATGGCGGCGTTACGATTCATGCGCTGAAATTCTTCGATCTGTTCACGGAGGTTTCGCTCATCCGTGACGCGCAGCCGCTGGGAAGCCTTTTATACTGCTTCGACTGGGCAACTCCCACGGCGGTTATGGGCTTGGCGCTGTATGCGCTGCTCGCCAGGAATATCAAAACACGGGTGAATGCAAATCCATCCTAAATCAGAGACGCGCATGTCAGCGATAGACTGGCAAGTAATCGCCGTGCGCCGCGATCAATTCGTCTACCATTGACCAGATTTGATCCAGCGTCAGCTCGGCGCCAGTATGCGGATCGAGCATGGCCGCGTGGTAGATATGCTCCCGCCGTTGCGTCAGCGCCGCCTCGACCGTGAGCGACTGCACGTTGATATTCGTGCCCATCAGCGCCGCTAGCTGGGGAGGGATCTCCCCGACGCGGGTTGGCTGGATGCCGTTGGCGTCCACCAGGCAGGGTACTTCAACGCAGCAGCCCTCGGGCAGGTTGTCGATAATGCCGTCGTTGGCGACATTGCCGTAGATCGCGCGCGCCTCGCCCGTCTCCATGCTGTGGATGATCAGCGAGCCATATTCGACGCTGCGCGTGACCTCATTCAAGCTGGTGATGCTGCGCACGGTCCACTCTTTTCCGTCGGTCTTGACATCGCGCAAGGCGTGAAGGATTTCCTCACGCGTCGGGATGCGCCCGTCCGCCTCCGCCTTTTCCAGCAGCTGCCAACTGATGATGCCGGCTTTGCAGCGCTCGATGTATTCGTCCAGCGGGATATTGAATTGGCTGATCAGGTCGGGCGCGCTTTCCTTTATGAACCAGGGCACATACTCGCTGAAATGCTCGCTGGATTCGGTGACGAAATAACCGAGCCGCTTGAGCATTTCGTAGCGCACGCGGTTATGCGGCGGGAAGCGCCCCTCTTCATAAACCTGATGCAGCAGCGGATATAGGTCTTCGCCTGTGTCTCGCCGTTCGAATTTGAGATAGAAAGCCATGTGGTTGATGCCGGCGACCAGATAGTTGACTTCGTCAAATGGGACGCCAATGTCCCGCGCCAATTCATGCGCCGTGCCCGGTACGCTGTGGCAGAGCCCGACGGTGGCGATGTCGGTCGCGCGATTCAATGCCCACTGATTCATGCACATTGGATTGGCGTAGTTGATAAGCAAGGCGCCGGGGCAAATCGCTTCCATATCGCGCGCGATATCAATGAGGACGGGGATGGTGCGCAAGCCGCGCATGATGCCGCCGATGCCTAAGGTATCAGCGATTGTTTGGCGCAAGCCATATTTCTTGGGAATCTCAAAGTCGATGACGGTGGCCGGTTCGTAGCCGCCGACCTGAATCATGCTGATGACATAATCAGCCCCTTGAAGCGCCTCCCGACGGTCGGTAGTAATCTCCACCGTCGGGTTGATGCCGAGCGTCTTGATGATATGTCCAGCCACAGCCTCCGACTGTTTCAAGCGCTTGGCGTCGATGTCCATCAGGCAGATGGTGGCGTCCGCCAACTCCGGGTAGCTCCAAATATCGCCCATCAGGTTCTTGGCGAAGACGGTGCTGCCGGCGCCGATAAACGTTACTTTGGTCATGGATTCGTCCTCAGTTGTAGCAAGCGAAACTGATTTAACCACAGCCGCTCGCGAGTTTCAACTTGGCTCACGCAAAATAACAAACCCGGAATAAAAGGCAACTGTAGGGGCGCCTGACCCGCGGTGTCGGCGGTCAATGTCGAAGGGCGATGTCTACGTGCCCTACGCGACCTAGGCGCGGCGGTGAGTCGCCCGATGGAGCTCTAAAGCTGTAGGGGCGACCCGATGGGTCGCCCGAAAAAGCCCGAGAAAACACGTAATTTGCGACGAAGTTCTGCCCGCAGCAAACTGTCCTGTCGTCAATCTTTGTGGGAAAAGACACCATTGAGATGGTGTCTGGGGCCGGGTCGCGTAGACATAAACCTTCGGGGATGGGGGTAGCATTGCGGGTCAATCACCCAAAAATCGGACAAGCCTTACAGATGTCTTGCCGGTTGGGCGATTGACTATGCAGAAGGACACAGAGTATCTCGCGCCATGCGGTATACTTTCGTCATGCTCACAAACTCCGAACTCACCGTCATCGGCATTATTGTCGTCACCCTCGGCCTGATTGCCTTCACGCGGCTGCGCATCGATCTCATTGCCTTGCTCGTCCTGCTTATGGTCGCGCTGGCTCAGCTCGTGCCGGCCAACGCCGCCCTCTCCGGCTTCAGCAGCACGGTGGTCATCACCATTATCGGCTTGCTTGTGATCACCAGCGGTTTGGAACAGACCGGCGTCATGCAGTGGGTGGCGCGGCAACTGGGCGCCTATGGGCGCGGCTCCGAAGCCAAGCTGATTGCCCTGGTCATGTTGGCGGGAGCGGCTGTTTCCTTGCTGATGAATAATGTGGCGGCGGGGGCGGTGCTGCTGCCGGCAGTCCTGCAGGTATCGCGAGAGAGCGGCGTCGCCGCTTCGAAGCTGATGATCCCGCTCGCATTCGGCGTCACTGTCGGCGGTATGGCGACGTATTTCACGACGGCAAATATCTTGATGAGCGAGCTGCTGATTACGCAAGGCATCGCTGGCTTGGGGATGCTAGACTTCATGCCAGTGGGCGGGATGATTGTGGCGGCGGGTCTGCTTTATATGTTGTTGCTCGGCCGACGCTTGCTGCCCGATCGCACTGCGCTGACGCAATCCTTCCACCAAGTCAACCTGCACGATACCTACGAATTAGCCGAGCAGATGTGGCAGATACGCGTCACTTCCGATTCCCGTCTGGCTAACCAGACAGTTCAGGAAAGCGATATAAATGCTGAATTGGGATTGACAGTGGCGGCGGTCTGGCGTGGGCGTGAGACGATCACTATCCCTAAATCCCACCAGATGATCTTCCCCGCCGACGAACTGCTGATTGTCGGGCACGAAGATAGGCTGGAGCAGTTGCTGGCCTGGGGCAACGAACTGATCGAAAGCGACAAACACGCCGTAAAAGGGGTGCTGCCGATAGAGCCCATTGAAATCACGATTGCGCCCCGTTCCAATGCCATCGGCAAGACGCTCTCGGATATGAAGCTGAACCGCGACGCCGGTTTGCTGGCGATGGCGCTCTGGCGCGATGGACGGAGTTTCCACACCGATGTGCGCAAGATGCCGCTTCAAGTCGGCGATGCGATTCTGGTCGTGGGCCAATCCTCAGATATCCAAAACCTAGCGAACAATAGCAATTTCATCCTGCCGGCCGGTGAGTACTCGGCGCAGACAATTGAAAGCCAAAAAGCGCCCTACGCCGTCGGCATCACCGCCATCGTTTTGGCGCTCGCCTTTTTTAATATCCTGCCCACGCCCATCGCCATGTTGGCGGGGGCAGCGGCAATGGCGCTCACGCGCTGCCTCCGGATGGAGCAATTCTACGCCGCGGTGGACTGGCGTACGATTTTCTTGGTCGCCGGTATGCTGCCTCTCAGTCTCGCCATCACTGAGACCGGCTTGGCCGACCGCGTCGGCGGCGCCCTGGAGTCGAGCCTGATGAGCGCCAACTCGCTGCTGCTGTTCGCCATCATCGCCCTGCTGACGATGGCCGTCGTGCAAGTCATCGGCGGGCAAGTCACGCCACTGCTGGTCGGTCCAATCGCCATTAAAGCGGCGCTGCAAATGGGCATCGACCCGCGCGCGATGGCCATGGCGGTCGCCATGGCTTGCTCGCTGGCATTCATCACGCCGATTTCCCATCCGGTGAATATTTTAATGATGGGGCCCGGCGGCTACAAATTCAGCGACTTCTCCAGGGTGGGCATCGGAATGACGGTTGTCGCGCTGCTGGCGATGCTGCTGGGCTTGGCGCTGCTGTGGGGGGTTTAGGCGGCGAGTGGCAGCAGGTTCTCGAGCGTTGCGAGCCAGGCGTCGAAGAGGGGGCACTCCTGGCGGATAGTATCCAATGTCATCGCCCTAACAGCGCGTTCGCCTTCTTGGACTTTCCGGTATCGAGGAATGAGCGATTGAATTCGTTTGCTCGGTGCAGTGACTGAACTGTCATTTATGTGTTCCGGGGTCGGAAACTCATGGCGAATCGCCCAAAGCTTTTGAGTCAAGTCCTGCCTCCTTAATGCAATCGCTAGTTTGCCCGGATCGCTGAACAGCAAACCCTCAAACTCATGCATTTGGACATAAGGAATGAACCGCCGCATCGGTCCCTCATCCAACGATTGCGCTAGTGTGTCCGCGAACGCGTCACAGACGACGCGCTGCATGTCCGACAGAATCGATTTGCTTGTCGCTTCTTTCTTGCCCGGAAAGTCAGGGTCTATACCGTAAAAGTCCACAAATGTCGTGCAATACGAGTTTCGGTCTTGAAGAAGGCAGTCCCGAACATTGTCACGTATCCGCTTCAGTGTGACAGAGCCGCCCTTTTTTCCAGATGTTCCAATCATCGGGACGCGAGCCGCTACATTGAAAGTCACCAGGTGATGACTCATAATGTTTCTTACAATCGTCGACTCCGTCGGGCCTTCGCATACTATGTTCAAACGTATCACTAAGGCAAGCCCCCGCCGAGCACGTTTTTCTCCCACAACTCGCCAACGGAGAAATCTTCCAGCCATACGCTGAATTGACTTTGGTTGAGGCGTTTGAACGTAGACACCCCGTCTTCCAGTTCGACTACTATCAAGTCGTCAACAGAGAATTCGTCGACCAGCGACGCCGATTGAGTGGCGATAATAATCTGCATTTCCAATGTAGCCGTATCCAGCAACGAACCTAACACCGTTAGCGCATAGGGATGCAAACCAAGCTCTGGTTCATCAAAAATAATAGTTCTGGGTGGTTTCGGCTGTTTGAGAGCGGTTACCAAGCAGATGAAACGAAGCGACCCGTCCGACATTTGATCCGCAAGGAAAGGCTCGTCCGAGTACCTCTGGCGCCACATCAGCCTAATTGTGTAATTCCCTTTCTCATTCATTTCCGGATACAAAACAAAGTCGTGAAAAAATGGCAGCGCAAGTTGAACGGTCCTGACAATGTCGTCATAGATGTACGGGTGTTTTTCACGAAGCATGAATAGGTATGCAGCCAGATTGGCTGCGTCACGGCGTAGCGAAAGGCTGTCATGTAGACCATGCGTCTGCTTCAAGAGCGCTTTTTGACCCGTGTCATGAAAGTGATACACCTTCCAGTCTGAGATTGACGCATAGCACCAGTCTGCCATGCGTGGCGCAAACAAAGGTGTGCGAAGCTCTGTTCTAAGTTTTGCTTCGACATGTCCGTTTCCCCACGAATGAACACGACCACTGCCGGGCATCATTACCTGTTCGTCTATGAACACAAACCGATCAGCGACAGTGTGCGAGAGCGCAAACCGATAAGCGTTTTCGCCAAACTGAATGAATGACTCTAGCTGTGGAGTTGTCTTTGATCCATAGGTCAAAACCCGGTCTGCCCCGTCCTGCTGTCCAGTCCACACCTGCAAATCCTCTTCAACCATACGGCGCAGCATCTCAAAATACGAAATCAGATTACTCTTCCCCGCACCATTCGGACCGATGAGCACATTGAGCTTGCCCAACTCAAGCTCTACATCTTTTAGGGTCTTGAATCCCTTAATCGTCAGCTTGTCGATTGCACGCTTCTCAACCACGGCGCTTCGCCTGACACTTCAACAATTGCAACAGTCAGTCAATATTACCATAACGCGCCGGGCTAGAACTAAGCCGCAGCAAGGGGCAAGACATATACGCGTGGGCGCATTGCGGGGCAAATCGCCGAACTGCTTGCCTTATTTGATTTCCGCCGTACAATACATTTAGAATATGGACGAAATGTCCTGCTAAGATACGACATGCATCGGAGCGTCCCAAAATGACCGCTACTGCCTCGGCCGCCAATCAGCCGCAAGCGTCCTCGTTTGGCGCTAATCGCAGTTTCATATTGCGCGGCATTTTGCTGGTGATCATCGTGGCTGGCTTCATGTCCTTCGGCAACGTCAATATCGGCGCGATCGGGCAGGGCTTGGGATATGCCTTAGCCGGCGTGACCGTCTTCATGACCTTCCGCGTATTGGGTTTCGTCGATCTGACGGTGGACGGCGCTTTCCCCATAGGCGGCGCCGCCTGCGCCATCCTTATAGTCAACGGGCACAGCCCCGAGTATGCCATGTTGATGGGTTTTGTCGCCGGCGCGCTCACCGGCCTGGCGACCGCCTTGATCGACATCATCTTCAAAATTGAAGGCTTGCTCGCCAGCATCATCGTGATTACTGGCGCCTATACTGTGACCCTGCATGTCATGGATGGCAAAAGCAATATACCATTGCTCGGGCAAGAAACGCTGATCAGCCGCCATTCAAAGACCTTTCGCACTTGGCTGGTCGAACAATTTGGCGACCAAATGCGCCGCCAATCGACTAATCTGCTGGAAATCATCCTCTTCGGCTGCATCGTCCTCATCGTGCTAGGCATCCTTTACTGGTTCCTGCGCACCGAAATCGGCTTGGCGATCCGCGCGACCGGCAAGAATCCGCAGATGGTTCGGGCGACTGGCTTGAATCACAATTTGATGATCATCATTGGCTTGATGGTGGCAAATGGCTTGGCCGGGATCGCCGGCTCGCTGGTCGTGCAGCAATTCGGTTTCGCCGATGTCAGCCTGGGATTCGGTCTTATTGTTCGCGGATTGGCGGCGGTGATCATTGGCGAGGTGCTGCTGCGCCCGCGCACTGTTGGTCAACTGCTCATCGCCGCAGTCAGTGGCATGCTGGTATTCGATATATCGCGCGCCTGGATCTTCAGCGCCCTGGACCTGCCAACGACAGATATCCAATTCGTGAGCGCGCTGGTCGTGCTGGCGGCACTCGGCGCACCGCGGCTCTTTGACCGCTGGAAGGCTTATCAGAGGCGACTTGGCGGATAGGGTTACAAATGCTTTCACTCGAACAAGTATCGGTTACATTCAACGCCGGCACGCCAAACGAAGTGCGCGCGCTCAGAGACATTTCTCTTTCCGTGGCCGAGGGCGAATTCATCACCGTTATCGGTTCCAACGGCGCTGGCAAGAGCACGCTATTCAACGTGATATCAGGCGCGGCTGAGCCCGGCAGCGGGCGCATTCGATTAGACGGGAAGGACATCACCTATTGGGCCGAGCACCGGCGCTCCCATGACATCGGGCGCGTCTTTCAGGATCCGCGATTGGGCACCTGCCCGGGCTTGACCATCCGCGAGAATCTGTCGCTGGCGGCGATACACGGGCGCAGCGCCGGCTTCCGCCGCGATGTGAAGCAGGCGCAAGAATCTTGGTTCTATCAGCAATTGGAGCGCCAGCATCTGGGCCTGGAACACCGATTGGACGCCGATGTCGCCTTGCTCAGCGGCGGGCAGCGGCAGGCGATCACCCTGGTTATGGCAACGCTTACAAAGCCGAAGCTGCTATTGCTGGACGAACACACCGCCGCCTTGGATCCGAACGCGGCTGAGCAGGTGATCTCGCTGACGCAGGAACTGGCGGAAGCGAACGACCTCTGCGTCGTCATGATTACGCATAGCATGCAGCAAGCCTGCGACTTGGGCGACCGCGTAATCATGATGAATCGAGGGAAAATCGAGTTTGAAATCGCCGGCGCGGAACGCCAGAATCTGAAACCGGCGGATTTGATCGATCGTTTCCATTCGCTGCAAGACGGTACCGAACTTTCCGACGCGCAACTGCTCGCGTAGGCTATGGACCGCTAGGAGTTGTCGCCGCGCGGTCACCATGCCGGCCGGGATCGTCAAGCGCTGAATGTTATTTTGGCGGGGTCCGCCAATTGCCGATATCGAAACCCGCGCGGCGCACGAGATTGGATACAAATTGATTCGCCCCGCTGGAGGATCACGATGACAAAACTGGCTGTGCTGACGCTAACCTTGGTATCGCTTCTGGCGGCGCAGGCGTCAATGGCGCAGCCAGATGACAATCCGACAATCGCTTGGATCAAATGGGGCGATTCCAGGAATGTCGCCTTAGCCGAAAAAGCCATCCTCGACATGCTGGAAGTTTACGGCTTCATCAGCGCCGAAGAGCGCGCCCTTTTGGATGAAGAACACTCGATAGAAGGCGAGCGCCTAAACATCATTTATGGCGACGCCCTCTATGACCGTATCGAGGCGAATGCCATCATAGACAAAGCGCTCGACAGAAACGCCGATGTCTTCATCACCTTCAACACCCAGGTGACCCAAATTGTCTATTACGCCATCCGCGAATTCACTGACCCGCCCAAGCTGATTTTCACCGTGACTTCAGGACCCTACATCACCGGCGTCGCCGATGCTTCTTGTGTCAAACCCGACTTTGTCATTGGCACGGTGCCGGTAACGAATTATGAAGACATCGTTCCCCTGCTGTTGATGCAGGACCCGGATATGAAAGTGGTCGGCGCGCTATACTCGCCGCAGCAGCGCGCCAGCGAAGTTGGCGTGGAGCGGATAACGGCAATCGGCGAGTCGCTTGGATTGACCGTCGTCGCCGAGTCGATCATTGTCACCCCCGATCTGTATCAGGCGGTCGAAAACCTGTACAGCCGCGGCGCCGAAGCGATCATCATCCCAATCTTTACGTTTCAAGGCTTTCAATTGCTTTTGTCTCTATCGTATGACTATGGGCTGCCAGTGGTCTTTTCCGCGCCGCAGAACGCCTATCGCGGCGGGACGATCGGCGGCGGATTCTACGGTCTGTACAAGCAAGGCGTCATCGCCGGCAACATGCTCATCGGGCATCTGAACGGGGATATGGACATCGCTTCCACGAGCATCTACGAAAGCGACGACTTTGCCTTTGCCGTCAACCTTGACGCCGCCGACCTGCAAGATGTCGAGGTTTCGCAAGCGCTGCTCGACGGCGCGGCCTATATCGTGGAAGACGGGCAGAGTGCGCAGGGCGTCACACTCCAATGGCCAGAAGCCGAGATTACCCTGCCCGACATGTCATTGGAAGAGCGCCGCGCGGCTGATTTGGAACTCCTCGCCGCGCTCGAATGCACGCCGGAGTTGATCGCCGAGCAGCAGGCGGCGCTGGACGCGGCGGCGGAATAGGCCGCGCAAGCTCCCGATCCTTGCAACTATTCCCAGAGGGCGGTTGGCAGCAATCGCCCACTCTCTGTTTTCGCCGTGATCGGCTTTTGGAATTAAGGCTCCCTAATGTGACATGATTGACACGGAAATGATTCATGCAGGCAGGCTTGTCGCATGAGATGAACAACTAACGATGGAGGACCAATATGCGCGCAAGAATACTAATCGGATTTGTGATGCTAGCGCTTTTGCTAACGGCGCCGGGGCTGGCGCAGGACGATGAAAAGCCGACGATTGCCATGATGAACTTCGGCTATTCCGCCGGGCAGACCTTGGCGACTAAAGGCGCATTCGATGTATTGCAGGCTTATGGCTATTTCAACGAAGAAGAGCGCGCCGTGTTGGATGAGGGCGAAGACCTAGTCGGCGAAAATATCAATGTGCTTTGGCGCAACGCCGGCTCAGACACGCCGACAGCCAACCTCATGGTCGAGGACGGGCTGGACCGCGGCGTGGACGCCATGCTGATCGTCACGACGCAGGTGACGCAAATTGCCGTAAACGCGACGCGGGATATGGAAGACCCGCCGGCGATCATGTTCAGTCTCGTCGGCTCGCCTTATTTTGCCGGCATCGCCGATGCGCCCTGCATCAAGCCGGATCATGTGGGAGGCTCGCAGTATCATCTGCCCTATGCGCAATCTGTGGCGGTTATGCAGCTGTGGAATCCAGACATCAAGACTGTTGGCATGATTGTCGCGCCCGCCGAACCGATTAGCGTGTCCGGCGCCAGGAGCCTCCAGCAAGCGGCTGAGGACCTCGGCTTGACGGTGGAAGTCGCTACCGTCGTTACCCTGAGCGATCTCAACCTCGCTGCCGAAGCCTTGGTGAACCGAGGCGTGGAAGCGCTCATCAACCCCATCAGTTCCATTATCTTGTCAGGCACAACGCTTCTGCAGACGCTGACCGCCGAGTACGGCATTCCCTTGTTCGGCATCTTCCCCTACCACGTCTACAATGGCGCGACGGTGGCAGCCGGCTTCAACAATGTCTATGGCGAAGGCGTCATCCAGGGGCGGATGCTGGTCGCGCATTTGAATGGGGATGTCGACATATCCGAAACCAGAATCAACCAGACCCGGGATTTCGGCATAGCCATCAATTTGGATTCAGCTGAAGCGCAAGGCGTTGAGATTCCCGAGGCGCTGTTGGCGATGGCGGATTTCGTCATTGAGGACGGTGTTAGCAGCGCCAGCGCGACGCGCGAATTGCCCGAGGTCGTTACCACTTTGCCCGATATGTCTATCGAGGAACGCCGCGCCGCCGACTTGGCCTTCTTGGACACGCTGCGCTGCACGGAAAAGATGATTGCCGAACAGCGCGCGGAAATAGAAGATACCTGGGCGGAGGATTAACCCGCTGATTTCAGTGGCTCGATTCTAACCGAGGGCGATCTATTGGGATCGCCCTCTTTTTGTTTCCGCGCGCTAATGATAGATTGGTGCGCACAACGCATTCTGAGGAAAACGATAGATGCAAGTCGCGCGCCTGCACGGTCCCAAAGACATTCGCATCGCCGGCGAACCAGCGCCGCCTCCGCCCACACCCGGCGAAGTTACGCTGGGCATCAAAACCGTCGGCATCTGCGGCAGCGACCTGCACATGTACGAGACCGGGCGCATCGGCTACACAGTCGCGCGCAAACCCTTTGTGCTGGGGCATGAGTTCATGGGCGTCGTCGCCGCCGTCGGCGAAGACGCGCTCGATGGGCGGCATCAGCCCCTGCGGATCGGGCAGCGGGTCGCGGTCGAGCCGGCTGTGCCGTGCTGGCGCTGTGAACTCTGCGAGAATGGTCACCCCAATCTCTGCCCCAATCACTTTTTTTACGGGCTCTTCCCCGAAGATGGCGCCCTGCGGGAGCGGATGAACGTCAGCGCGCGCAACTGCTTCCCCCTGCCCGACAGCCTTAGCGATGAGGTCGCTCCTTTGTTGGAGACGCTGGGCGTCGCCATCCACGCGATCGACCTGAGCAAGGTTCGCGTGGCCAGCAGCGTGGCGGTCATCGGCGCGGGTCCAGTCGGTCTGCTGCTCACGCGCTTGGCGGTTTTGGCGGGCGCCGCTCAAGTCTTCACCTTCGACAAGTTCGATTGGCGGCTGCGGGTGGCTGAGGCCTGGGGCGCGTCTTACGCCTACAACGTTGACGACTGCGACCCGACCGATGTGGTGATGGATCTGACCGGCGGGCGCGGCGTTGATGTGGCGATCGAAGCGGCTTGGTCCGATCACTCAGTGCAGCAAGCGGCTGAGATGGCGCGCTACGGCGGACGGCTGGTGATAGTCGGCATCGCGCCGGATGATCGGCTGCAGCTTCAGCACTCGGTGGCGCGGCGCAAGGGACTGACGATCATCATGTCGCGGCGCATGAAACATACCTATCCGCGCGCGATTCAACTGGCGGCCTCAGGCAGAGTCCAACTGGAAGAGCTGGTGTCGCACCGCTTCGACTTGGCGCAGACGGCGGAGGCCTACGCGAGCAACGCCGCCTACGAGCGTGGCGTCAACAAGGTGATCTTGCGGGTGGGATCTTAGCTGGGTGCTGGGTCGGGGAAGATCTCGCGGACGGGGATTTCAAAGCCGGGCAGCACATCGCCGCCGCTGAGAATGTCGTCGCTCTCTAGCGTGGCCGCGCCAGAACGCGTGTGGACTTCTACCGTGCGCGTTCTCGGATAGACAATCCAAACAAGCGTCGTGCCAGCTGCAAGCAGTTGACGAATCTTGTGATGAATATCCGCCGCTTCGTTGCTCGGCGAGATGACTTCCACGGCGAGATCCGGCGCGACATCCACCAATTGGTCAGGAAGCACGGCGGGAACCGTTTCGCTACTCAGAAATGCGATGTCTAATGCGCGAACGGTATCTCGTCCGACGGGATTGCGTTCCAGCATGAATCCCGTTTCTGCAGCCGTGACGATGCCAAGTCGGTTCTCGACGACGTGACTCGCGATCTTGATGCTCAAGAGCATTGTTATCTGCCCATGCAGGCCCGATGCCTTCGACATCTCGATGATCTCACCTTCCACCAGTTCGATGCTGCGGTCTTCGTATCCCGCGCTGTCGACAATATCGAGGAAACCCTCCGCGCTGATGTATTGTCGTTCTACTAGCATAGCAATCCGTGGCTTTCACCTATGTCTTGGCTACCATTCTACCAAACCACCCGTTGGAAACAAACTGCCCCAAGGTCCGAGAGTAGCGGTGTGACAGCAATAGCGTCACGTCTCAGCCAAACAGTGATGTAGGGGCGACTCTGTGAGTCGCCCGCGCTTAACCCGTCCGCAGAACGCAACGCGCTTGCCATTCGCAATTCTGCCCGAAGTTAATTATTATAATCACAACAAAGTAAGGAGCTTAGCGATGCACATTGAAGGCAGCTACGATTTCGACTTCGAGCGCGAACTGGTCTGGGACGTGCTGATGGACATTGGCGTCCTCGGCAGCATCATCCCCGGCTCGAAGGGCTTGGAAGAAATCGGCGAGAACAAATATCAAAGCAAACTGTCGGTGCGGGTGGGGCCAGTCAACGGCAAATTCGAGTCGCAATTTGAATTGGTCGATGTGAATGAACCGGAGAGCTACCGCCTGCTGGTCGAGGGCAAGGGACCGGCTGGTCATGTCACGGGCGAAGGCGCGATCCGCCTGGAAAGCGCGGACGGCAAAACAGTGATGCACTACGCCGGCGACGCCCGCATCGGCGGTAAGATCGCCGCCGTCGGCCAGCGCCTGCTCAATGTGGCGGCTAAACAGATCGCCAAGCAATCGTTGAAGAAGCTAAGCAAACAAGTCGAGATGCGGCTGGAGACCGCGGGGTGAATGGCCATTTCCCCCCAAGCCCCTCCCTGAGGACAGGACAGGTTTGGTCTAATCGAAAACTTATAGCCCAAGTTAGACTTCGAAAGCATCTATCCTGGCGAAAACTGTAGGGGCGACCCA
>JAPPFH010000001.1:0-10480 GCA_028875185.1 Chloroflexota bacterium
CCCTACAATTTTCGCACTTGGAGTTGCTTGTGATTGGCACATCGAAGCATCCATAAGCCAATCGAATTAAACCTGTCCTGTCCTCAGTCCTTGTGGGGAGCGCGTAGACACTGCGCTACGGTAAGGGGGCCGGGTCACGTAGACATAGACCTTCGGGGATGGGGGTTTGTCGCGCTATCAATGAAATTCACCACTCCCCCCTGCTGCCCAATCTTGACCCGCCGCGCCCATAAACTGTATTATCAAAATAAAGACGAACCGCGCCGGGAGCCGCTATGTCCAGACCCAATTTCCTCTTCGTGATCGCCGATGACCATCGCCATTCCGCCCTCGGCGCCCTGGGCGAGGAAGCCGTCAGCACGCCGACTTTCGACCAATTGATCGCCGACGGAACCTGCTTCACCCAGGCGCATATTATGGGCTCGACCTCGGGCGCCGTCTGCATGCCCAGCCGCGGCATGTTGATGAGCGGCCGCGGCCTCTTCGATACACCCGATCCTCTGCCCGATGATGTCCCGCTCCTGCCCGAACTGCTGCGCGAGAATGGCTACACGACATACGGAACCGGCAAATGGCATAACCGGCGCGGCAGCTACGCCCGCTGCTTTGGCGAGAGCGGCAAAGTATTCTTCGGCGGCATGTCCGACCAATACGCCATGCCCGTCAACGACTTCGACCCCGCCGGCAAATTCCCGCCGGAAGAGACCTATATCGCCGACGGTTATTCCACAACTGTCTTCACCGACGAAATGATTGATTTCTTAAATGAACGGGGACCCGAAGACGACGAGCCCTTCTTTGCCTACATCGCCTACACCTCGCCCCATGATCCGCGAACGCCGCCGCCGCCCTTCGACGCGATGTACGATCCCGCCGATATTGAATTGCCGCCAAACTTCCTGCCCGAGCATCCCTTTGACATTGGCGTTCGCGATATCCGCGACGAAGTCCTCGCTGGTTATCCGCGCGGCGAAGACGAAATCAAGCGCCACATCGCCGACTATTACGGCATGATTTCGCACATGGATTCAGACATCGGCCGGATTCTCGATACGCTGGACGCCCGCGGCCTGCGCGAGGATACGGTGGTCATCTACACTTCGGATCACGGCTTGGGCGTCGGCCAGCACGGCTTGATGGGCAAGCAGAACTTATACGATCACAGCATGCGCATCCCGCTTATCATGCGCGGACCGGGCGCGCCAGCCGGCTTGCGCTGCGGCGCCTTGCTCTACCTGCTTGATCTTTATCCGACGCTGCTTGAGATGGCGGGCGTCCCGACGCCAGACAGCAGCGCGGGCCATAGCCTGTCGGCGCTGCTCGGCGAACGCACCTATAAGCACCGCCGGCAGATCTTCTCCGCTTATCAGGGGGTCTTCGGCCATCCGCGGGGCGCGCCTTATCAGCGCAGCATCAAAGACGAAGGCCACAAGCTCATCCAAACGGTGGTCGACGGCGTGATGACCTGGCAGCTCTTTGACCTGACTGCGGACCCTTACGAGACGGTCGACTTAATTGACGCGCCAGCGCAGGCGGACCGAATAGATATGCTAAAGCAGGCGCTGCGGAAGCGGGCGGCGCGTTTCAACGATCCGGTCCGCTAGAAGCCTTCGCAATTCGTAGGCGCGAGGCGGCGACTGAAGGTCGGAGTCTGCGTGAAACGCCAACCGGAGAACAGCAATGACAAAGGACTTACGCGTCAACGGGCAGCGACTCTGGGACAGCATCATGGATATGGCGCGGATAGGCGCCACCGCGAACGGCGGCAGCCACCGCTTGACACTCAGCGATGAAGACAAGATCGCGCGCGATCGTTTTGCCGCCTGGAGCGCCGATGCCGGGCTAAGCCTTACTATCGACGAAATGGGCGATATGTTCGCCCGCCGCGCTGGCGCCAACGAAGAGCGGCTGCCAGTCGGCATGGGCAGTCACCTCGATACGCAGCCATACGGCGGCAAGTTTGATGGCGTATTCGGCGTGATGGCCGGCTTGGAGGTCATCCGCAGCTTGAACGACCACGACATCACTACAGTCGCGCCGCTCGAAGTCGTCAACTGGACCAACGAAGAAGGCGCGCGCTTCGCCCCGTCAATGCTCGCTTCTGGCGTTTACGGCGGCGTTTTCGCGCTAGACTGGGCCCAATCCCGCGTCGCCGTCGATAGCGGCGCCACCCTTCTCGACGAACTCAAACGCATCGGCTATCACGGCGAGCAGCCTATCGGCGAGCATGAATTCTCCGCCTTCTTCGAGTGCCACATTGAGCAAGGTCCGATCCTTGATGCCGAAGGCATCGCCGTCGGCGTGGTGAACGCGGCGCAGGGCTTCCGTTGGTACGATATCACGCTGGAAGGCTTCGCCTCGCATTCCGGCTCCACGCCCATGATCGGGAGACGCAACGCCTTGCTTGGCATGGCGAAAGTCGTGCAGGCGGTCGATGCCATCGCGCATGATCACGCCCCGCTCGCCCGCGGCACCGTCGGCGGTCAGGTCGCCGTCGCGCCTGGCTCCCGCAATATCATCCCCGGGCGGGTCAACTTCACCGTCGATATGCGCCATCCCTCAGCCGACACGCTCGCGGAAATGGATGCCGCCCTCCGCAGCGTCTGCCGAGAAGTCGCCGAGGGTATCGGGCTGGACTTATCGCTGGAGCAAATCTCTTACACCGAGCCGGTCGCCTTTGACGAAAGCTGCGTCGCCGCGCTTAAAGAGGCCTGCCAGCGGCTAGGTGTTTCACATACGGCGCTTACCTCCGGCGCGGGCCACGATGCCTGTTACATAGCGG
The DNA here is from genome assembly GCA_028875185.1 of Chloroflexota bacterium. Lineage (GTDB taxonomy): Bacteria > Chloroflexota > Anaerolineae > Aggregatilineales > Phototrophicaceae > UBA6055. The sequence goes on from JAPPFH010000001.1 coordinate 2,783, forward strand.
AGCGCTGCCCGACGGCGATGCTTTTCGCGCCGTGCAAAGACGGCATCAGCCACCACGAATCGGAAAGCGCCGAGCCGGAAGACCTCGAGGCGGTCTGCAACGTTCTGCTTCATGCGGCGCTCGATATCGCCGGAGTCGCAAGCTGAAGCCCTGTTCGATCTCCGCGAGGCACAAGTGGATTCTATGGAATCCGCCGTTAGCCGCGGTTGCCACTGGCGCTAACCCGCGCCGCAGCGAATTGCCCATTCTGAGTGAATGTCCCTCAATTGCATTCACCCTTGCCCAAGTCCCAGCTTATCCGCGCCATCCGCGGGCTAGGCTTGCCGCCGGCTGGCATCTCAAGCATAATCAGCCAATCCAAGGCGGAGCGAATTAGGGCAAGGCGAGAACCTATGAACCGGCGGGTCTTCATACTCCTGCTGCTGATTGGGCTTGTGCTGCTCTTCGGCATCAGCTTGTACGAACCAGCCAGCGGCGCTGCGCTCAGCGCCCATACTCGGCTTACTGCGCCGCCCCATGACAAGAGCGGTTTCGCCCGCGCCGTAGAACCTTGGGTGTGGCGCTTCCCCCGGGATCATGGCGCCCATCCCGAATTTCAAACCGAATGGTGGTATTACACCGGTAACGTAGCTACCGATGAGGGCCGGCGTTTCGGTTATCAATTCACTATCTTTCGCCGCGCGATCTCCCCCCGCGCCCATTCATCGGATTCCGAGTTTCGCGCCAAAGACATCTACATGGCTCACTTCACCGTAAGCGACATCGCCAAAGACGACTTTTACCACGATGTCCGCTACGCGCGTGGCGGCGCTGGCTTGGCTGGCGCGGCAATCGAGCCTTTCTATCGCGTCTGGCTCGAAGACTGGGAGGTCCGCGCCGAGGACGACAACGCCAACAAGACCCATGTCAGCGCCGCGGGAGACGGCTTCGCTATCGACCTGCGCCTGTACCAGATGAAGCGTCCGGCGCTGCAAGGCGATAGAGGCCTTAGCCCAAAAAGCGCCGAGATCGGCAACGCCAGCTATTACTACAGCTTGACGCGGCTGCTAACCGAAGGCGGCATCACCATCGGCGGAAATACTTATGACGTCAGCGGACAGTCCTGGATGGATCACGAATTCAGCACATCGGCGCTGGGCGATAACGCGCGGGGCTGGGACTGGTTCGGCTTGATCTTCGACGACAATACCGAACTCATGGTCGGGCAGATCCGTCAGGTCGATGGCAGCCTCGAAAGCAGCTTTGGCGGGCTCTATGTTTATCCGGGCGGCGAAACGCGCTATCTTGACGCCGGCGACTTCTCCATCGCCGTCACCGATACCTGGCGCAGTCCCCAAAGCAATGCGGACTATCCCGCCGCCTGGGAGATAAAGGTCAAGGGCGATGAGGGCTTTAGCATCCTGGTCGCCCCCTTACTCGCCGACCAGGAATTGCACAGCGCCGATATCGTTTATTGGGAGGGCGCGGTCGAAATCAGCGGCGACAAGCGCGGCTATGGCTACGCCGAGTTGACGGGCTACGTCGGTTCAATGCAGAATCGCTTCTGAACACGGCGGGCGAATCCATTTATGAAAACGCGCCTCATCCACGATCAGGTCGCCCAGCGCTACGATCGCGCCCGCCCCGGCTATCCAGCCGCCCTCTTTGACGACATCATCGCCTATGCGGGCTTGGCTGCCGCCGCTCGCATCCTCGAAGTGGGCTGCGGCACAGGCCAGGCGACTCTGCCCCTGGCGCGGCGCGGTTTAGCGATAGATTGCATTGAGCCGGGCGCGCAAATGGCCGCCATCGCCCGCGCCAATCTCGTTGGCTTTCCCGCGGTGACGCTATCCTGCACCGACTTCGAGCGCTTCCGCGCGCCACCCGCCCGCTACGATCTCTTGCTGTCCGCCACCGCCTTCCACTGGATTGATCCCGAAGTCCGCTTCCGCAAAGCCCATGATCTGCTCAAACCCGGCGGGACGCTGGCTCTATTCTGGCATCGACCAGTCCAGACGGAGGCGAGTCGCGATTTCGCCGCTGCCGTCCAGCCAATTTACAGACGGTTCGCGCCCGAGTTGACCGAGGGTTGTGAAGCCCCGCCGGCGCCCGATCGCGTGACCACCGAATATGAAAAACTCATTCCGGCCAGCGGCTGCTTTACTGATCTTGAGATACGCAAACATTATCGGGCTACCGATTACAGCGCGGGCGAATATGTCGACTTGCTTGCCACCTTTTCCGACCATCAGAAGCTGGAATCAACGAGACGGCAGCGCCTCCTCTCCGCCATCGAGGCGCTGATTGCCGCTGATTTCGCGGGCGCCGCTGTCCGCGAGACGGTCGCCCTGCTATATCTCGCCCGCCGCAAATGACACTGCCGCCATTAGATCAAGTATCGAAGGCCATTCGCGTGTAAAATCTGCGTAACATCCGATTCGTCAACCGCAAACGGGAGCATGCATGATCCGCGCCCTAATCACCGGAGGCGCCGGCTTTATCGGCAGCCACCTTGCTGGAAGGCTTTTGGACTGCGGCTACCAGGTCACCGTGATCGACGATCTTTCGACCGGGCAGCTGCGTAACATCAAATGCATGATGTCCAATGCCAACTTCAGCTACGCGGTAGAGGACATCCGCAACATCCACGTCATTGACCGGCTCGTCAGCGAATGCGATATTATATTTCACTTGGCGGCCGCCGTCGGCGTTCGCAATATCATCGACCGGCCGATCAATACAATCGAGGTGAATATCGGCGGCACCGAAATGATCCTCAGGACCGCCAGCCGCTACCGCCGCCGGGTGCTCATCGCCTCCACCTCCGAGGTTTATGGCAAAGGCGTCGACTTTCCCTTTCGCGAAGACGACGACACGCTCTCCGGACCAACCAGACGCAGCCGCTGGAGCTACGCCGCGTCCAAGGCAATTGACGAATTCCTGTCATTCGCTTATCACGAAGAAGTTGGCTTGCCCGTCACCTTATTCCGCTTATTCAACACGGTGGGACCGCGCCAGCTTGGGCAGTACGGCATGGTCGTGCCTCGCTTCGTGCGTTGGGCGCTGACCAATGAGCCGATACAGGTATACGGCGACGGCCGCCAGCAGCGCTGCTTTGCCAATGTCTTCGATGTCGTCCGCGCCATACAAGGCCTGGCCGAGTGCGACGCGACCATCGGCGAACTCTACAATATCGGCAGCGCTGAAGAGATCAGCATTATGGGACTCGCCGAGCGCATTCGCGACCGCGCCGATAGCGCCTCCGAAATCAAGCTCATTCCCTATGATCAAGCGTATCAGCAATCGGGCTTCGAAGACTTCCGCCGCCGCGTCCCCAGCATCAGCAAAATTCAATCCGCAATCGGCTGGGGACCGTCAACGCCCTTGGACCTTACCATCGACCAGATCATCGCCTACTATCAGGCGGAGATGCTTCAAGATTGATGGCGCCCGCTCCTCAGCGCAATCTGACCAGATCTGTAGACGGGCGCGCCACAATGCCGCCGCCCACGCAAAACGCCTTGCATCTCGCCAGGTTTAGCCCCCCGCCCGACGCGCAGTGTCTACGCGCGCCCTGATGCCTCGGGGAGGGAGCCCGGGTTGGGGTTGGCTGCCCGCAATGTAGTTGGGGACGCTGCATCGTGCACATCGCCATGAACGGCTGGTTCCACGACCAGGAATCGAACGGCAGCGGGCAGTACCTGCGCCACCTGCTGGCCAACCTGCGCCAAACCGCGCCGGAAGTCGACATATCGCTAATCCTGCCGCCGCATATCCAATCGCCGACCGACCTGCCGCCCGGCGTAAAAGCAATTGAAACTGGCAATCTCAAGCATGCGGCAAAGTGGCGAAAAGTCGTTTTCGAGCAGCGAACCTTCCCGCAAATCGCGCGCCGGATCGGCGCCGATATCGCCCATGTACCCTATTGGGGTACGCCCTTGGCATGTCCGATAAAGCTGGTTACCACCGTTCTCGATGTCATTCCCCTGCTCTACCCGGTCTACAGCCGCGGTCCGCTAACCGGCTTGTACACAGCTCTCGTAAGCGCGGCGGCGCGCGGCAGCAATCACATCATCACCATCAGCGAGACCGCCAAGATTGATATTGAAGAACAGTTGCGAATCCCGGAAGACGAAATCACGGTGACGTACCTGGCGCCCGATGCGCGCTATCATCCGGCGATGGGCGCGGAAAACGACGAAGCGGTCCGCGACAAATATGACCTGCCCGAGCGCTTTGCGCTCTACCTCGGCGGCTTTGACTGGCGCAAGCAGGTCAACGAATTGCTGCTGGCATACACCTTTGTCGGTGAAGCCGACGGCGATGCCTTTCCGCTCGTCATCGCCGGGCGTGAACCGACATACGACGACCGTTTGTTTCCCAACCTGCGCGAATACTGCCGGCGACTCAACATCGAAGACTACGTCCGCTGGATCGGTTTCGTCGATGAGGAAGACAAGCCGGCGCTATATCGGCTGGCTGACGTATTCGTTTTCCCCAGCCTCTACGAAGGCTTCGGCTTGATGGCGCTGGAAGCGATGGCTTCGGGCACGCCAGTGGTGACTTCGGACGCCATCGTCTTTGAAGAAGTACTGGAAGACGCCGCCTTTATCGTCAATAATGCCCGTGAAATGGCCGGCGCGATCCTAGCCCTGCTGATTCAGCAGCCTCTGCGCGATACCATGATCAACCAGGGCTTGGCGCTGGCGAGCAACTATTCCTGGCGCAAGACCGCCGAAGCGACGCTGGCTGTATACGAACGCGTCATGCGCGGCTGACGAGTGACCCGCATGAATGACACCGCCAAAGAACGCCGAGACATGTCGCTGAAGGAGAAATTCAGCTTTCCCGAAGCGAGCGAGCCGCCCTGGAGTTTGCCAAGCGCGGCGCTAACGGTCTTCGCCATGTTCATCTGTCTAACGACTATCGGACCGTCATTTGTCGCGATTGCCGCCAACAGCCCGATTCTAAGCCCGGCTGAACTAATGGCGAGTTGGTCGCTTGGCATGGCGCTGTCCGCCGTGTTTGTGCTGGTCAGAAGCCGCGCCAGCGCAGAAGGCTGGGCTGCCCTGCGAATGTCTCGTGGCGAATTAGCGCTGCCACTCGCCCCCATTATCGGCGTCGCCATCGGCTTGACCATCGACCTCATGGCTAATTTGACGTTTGGGCGTTTTCTGCCGCCAGCGCAAATCTGGGTCTTACAATCCGGCGGCAGTCTAGGCCTGATTTTGGCGGCGCTGCTGCTGGTTGTCTTGCAGCCGCTTGCCGAGACGCTGGTATTTCAGGCAGTTTTGCTGCCGCGCCTGCGCTGGCGGCTCGGGCATCGCTTCGGCTTGGCCGCCACCGCCACCGTCTATACCGGCTTGCACTACCTAATATTTTTTCACACATTCGTTGCCTACCACCTGCGCTGGCATGGCATTGCTTTGCCGCTGCTGCTTGGCATAGCATTCTGTCTGCTGAAAGTATTCTCGCAGTCCAGCCTTGTCGTTCTTGTCGCGCGAATGGGCGCGGGCTTGATATTCTTGCTGACAGCGCTGGCAGTGGGCGGCGCCTGAGAAACGACCCGACGAAAGGAAATTGCAATGACCGCACACCAGATGAAAATCGGCGACATTGATGTCGCGATACTGCACGAAGGCGAATCCGATCTTATCGCGAACAATCTGGCGGCGCGTTATCCCGGCGTTTCGCCAGCGCGGATTGCAGCCGCGCTCGCCGGGCAAAAGCCTTCCGGCAGCCTTAATCTGCCTTACTTCAACAGCGGCGGAAAACACATCATCGCTGATGTCGGCTTCGGCGAAGCTGGACGCCCCTCGGCCGGCGGGGCGGCAGCAGCGCTCGGCTCCTTGGACCTTTCGCCCGCCGATATCGATATTGTCTATTTGACGCACTTCCACGGCGACCACATCGCGGGCTTGGCTGATGCCGATGGCGCGCTGTCGTTTCCCAATGCGCGTTACATGACGACGCAAGCGGAGTGGGACGAGTGGATCGCGCGCTGGTCCGCTTCTGACGCGCCGCAAGACCAGGCGAACTTGGCGCTCTTCACATCTCTGCGAGACAAGTTCAGCTTCGCAAGCGCCGGCGACGAAATCGCGCCCGGCATCAGCGTGGTCGATCTCAAAGGGCACACCCGCGGGCATTCGGGCTTGCTCGTCGAATCAGGCGGCGAGCGTCTGCTCCAAGTCGTCGACCTGCTTCACCAGCCCTTCCAATTCGCCAATACCGGCTGGCATTTCTCTTTCGATTCCGATCCTGAGCTCGCCGTCGAAACCCGCCGCCGCATCCTCCAGCATTGCGCCGATGAAGACCTGCTCACGCTCTTCTATCACATGCCCTTCCCAGGCCTAGGCCGGGTCTCAATCGAAGACGGCGCCTTCGTCTGGAACCCGATCGCCTAAGCCTTTTGCGGCGCGTGTTCTATTGGGGACGTGACAAATGAACAGACGGCGCATTAGACAAATTCAATGTCCACCAAAACGGGTCAAGATCACAATTGATTTTGTCCCTTAGTCTTTTGGATGCCCCCTTTGCCGGCGCCTCAGCGCCCACAATTCCCGCGGGTGTAGACGAAGCGGCCGCTGATCCAGCCCTCGCGCCCCCACAGCGGAACTTTGAAATAGCCGTAGCGCTTCTCGCTGGCCGGCAGCCACTCGCGGATAGCGGTCACGCCGATGACCTCGCCGCCGGGCGGGCTCTGGCGGAACTTCACATCGGCCCAGGGCCGCACCTCGCAGCCGCTCAGCAACTGGCTGTTGGGCTGGCTGGGTTCGGCGGTGGCCGGCGGCGCGCCGCTTGCGCTTTGCGCCTGGCTGGATTGCGGCGGCGGGCTTTCCCCGCGCCGCGCAGCAAGACGACGGTGCCGGCGCTGTCTATCGTCGTACAGGTCATGCCATCGCGCTGATACGCGGGCAAATCAAAGAGCTGGCGCGGGGCGTAGGCGGCGTCGAGGAAGACGACGCGCCCCGGCTGATTGAAGCAGACTTCGACGCCCGGCGTGACAAAGCCCCAGACATCGACCGCGTCCAGAAGGCCCTGCTCGATGACATCGGCTCTTCCCACGCCGGCGGCGCCAACCCGCTGGCCCTGGGCGCCATCGACCCAGTTGCTGACCTGGATGCCCGCCGGCAGGTAATTGAGCGTATCCCGGATGGGCGTTGCGCTGGGTATAGCTGTGCTCGCAGGCGATTCATCGTCGTCGTCATCGTCGTCATCATTGTCGCGGGAATCGCGCGATGAACGAGTTGGCGCTGGGGAGGTTCTTGAGTTCTCGCTTCCATTGAAGAGACTTATAACCCAACCGGATTCGCCGTAGGCGTTTTTGGCGCGGACTCGCGCGCGATAATTCGTGTTAGGCAGCAAGCCGGTGAAGGTATAGCGGGCGACATCGCCGACATCAATCCAATCATCAAATAAACCTGGATTGCGATTGTAGCGGGTTTCATAACTGGTGGCGCCGCTGGATTTGGTCCAGGTGAGGGTGATGCTGTCATTGGTGATGTTGCTGGTCGAGACGTTGGTGGGCGGGGGCGGGGCGCTTTGGGCGAGCGCGGGCAGGGCGAAGAGGCTAAGCGAAGCGAGAAAGCAGCAGCGCAAAATCAGAACATATATTCGGGGGGGGGGGGGGTTAAAAAAAAGAGGGGGGGGGGGTGGCAAAAGAAAATAAGAAATACAAAAGCAAAAACAAACGGCCAACAATAAATTAAAAAACATGGG
>JAPPFH010000001.1:10490-24755 GCA_028875185.1 Chloroflexota bacterium
CCCCCCCCCCCCCCCCCCCCCCCCCCCCCCCCCCCCCCCCCCCCCCCGCCCCCCAGAACAAAGCTGGCAAGGGTCTAGCCAGAGGAACTAATGAATAGACAAGCGATAAGCAAGCGGCGACCATGATCTGCATCTCCTGCGGGGAGCCAAAGGAATTTCCGATGTAAGCTGAGTATAACGCAGGTTGGGATGTAAAGCAAAAAATCGAAATTGATGGGAGTGGTAAAAATCGCGGTTACACACTGATAAGACGGTGTAGGGGCGACCTACTAGGTCGCCCGAAATTCTTTGTGTAACGCGGGCGGCATGATATGCCGCCCCTACATTGTTGTCAAACTGGGTAGCTCATATCCGCAATATTCACCACTCCCGACAGCCGCGTCATTTTGTGTTCACGGCTGCATGTGTTAAACTCTAGCGACATTTCGCCGAAGCCGAGCATCGCGCTCAAAACTCAATTCAATCCTCTAGTAAGGAGAGTTCTCTCAATGTATTTGACACGCAAGATTTTATGCCTGCTGACGCTCGCGGTTTTCCTGGCGCTGCCACTGGCGGCCGTCAGCGCTCAGGACGTCATGGACCCAGCCACCTTCGGCTTGGATGCCAGCAAGCCCTACGATGGCACGCAGCTCAGCTTCCTAATCTGCTGCAGCACCGCGCCCCAATTCGCTTCCGCCGCGGTCAAGGGCGACGCGGAGTTCACCGCCATGACCGGCATCAGCGTCAGCTGGGGCGATCTGCCCTTCGGCTCTTTCCAAGAACAGCTCTACCTTGAAGCGACCAATCCCAACACGGAATTCGATATTGTCGCCTTCGTCGACGCCTGGGGCACAAACATCTACGATTACCTGCATCCGCTGAACGACTTCGTTGAAGAAGCCGGCTTCGATTGGGATGACTATTCGCCCGCTTATCAAGGCGCGGCTACGGGCCTTAGCGACACCATCTACGGCATGCCCTTCCGCGGTCATCCCTTGCTGCTTCATTATCGCGCGGATGTCCTGGAAGCGGTCGGCATGGATCCGCCAGCGACCTGGCAAGACATCTCGGCGATCGGCGAGGCGATCGAAGCCAGCGGGATGGATATCGCGCCAATCGCCATGTATTACGGCTTAAACGTCGATCAAAATCTTTTCAACTGGTTCGCCCAGCTTTGGGGCGCCGGCGCCGACATCTTTGACGAAAACTGGGAACCGATCTTCAATAACGAAGCCGGCGTCGCCGCGACCGAGCAATATATAAGCTACGTCCGCGACGGCTATAGCCCGGAAGCCTCGGTCGCCTGGAATGAGCAGGAAGCCAATCAGGAGCTGGTACAGGGCCGCGCCGCCATGTTCATCGGCTGGTGGTGGATGGCGAGCCGCATGACCAACTCCGAGATCCCCGAGGTCGCTGATAACGCATCCTTCGCCCCCGCTCCCGGTTGGGAAGGCGGCGAAACCACATCCTACGGTTATCTCTGGGCAGTCGGTATTCTCGATCAATCCGACGATCGCGATGCCGCTCTCGAATACTTGAAATGGCTGACCCACCCAATCACCGAGCGCCGCATCGTTCTCGACGCATCGGATCCCGCGCTTGACACCAACGTGGCTGTCCGCCTCTCTATCCTTGCCGACGAAGAAGTAAACGAAGTGCATAACGGCTTGCAGGGCGTCGCATCAGCCGTATTGGCGGACGCGCGCACCATCCCGCTGATCCCGGAATATACCGAGATTGTGCCCTTCCTGGCGGAAGCGATCAATGAAATCGCTACCGATCCCGGCGCCGATATACAGGCTGTCCTCGACCGCACTGCCGAAGACGTGCGCTTTGTCATGCAGGCGGCCGGCTACTACGACGGCTAAATCGCCCCCCTCTCTAAATCCCTCCCCCATAAAGAGGGAGGGACATAACCGCGTCCGGTTGAGTTCGGCGACTCCCCTTCCCTCATTTTGGGGGGAGGGGCCGGGGGAAGGAGAAAGATTTCGCAATGCGCAAAAAACGTTGGGTCCCCTGGGTGCTTGTGGGTCCCGCGCTTTTGATAATAATTCTGACAACGATATATCCCTTGTTGGCCGCGCTCTATTTCAGCTTCCACAAATACAACCTGCGCAGACCGCCACAATTCGCCATTCAGATCGGCGAGAATGGCATCCATATTGATTGGAGCCTGCTCTCACTTAACAACTACGCCCTGGCATTCAGCGATTCGCGCTTCATCAACAGCCTGAACGTGACCTTCTGGTTCACGGTTATCAGCGTCGGTTTATCCGTCGTGATCGGCCTCTTTATCGCCGTAGTTGTGCAGAAAGGCGGCCGCCTGCATACATTGACCAAAGTCTTGCTGATCTTCCCCTTCGCCGTCAGTCCCGCCCTTAAGGGCTACAGCTGGCGTTTCATGCTCAACGAGAATTATGGCGTCTACGACCTGCTCATCGACCAATTGATCGTCCGTCCGCTCAACTTTCTACTGTCCATAATCAACGGTCTTCCTTTCGTTGAGATCCCGCTCATCAGCGAATCCATAGTCTGGCTCGGCGATAAATTCTGGGCGCTCTTCATGCTGGCGATGAGCGAAACCTGGGGCTGGGCGCCGCTTATCGCGCTCATGTTCGTTGGCGCCCTCGGTTCCATCGACGAGCAGATTTATGAAGCGGCGCGCATCGACGGCGCCAACCGCCTGCAAATTTTCTTCCGCGTCACCTTGCCCTTGCTGCGCTCGGTCATTCTGATCGTCACTATGCTCAAGACGATCTTCTCACTGAAAATGTTCGATCAAGTGGTGACGATGACCGGCGGCGGTCCCGTCCGCGCTACCCAGACCATCAACTATTACATCCATCAGATCGGCTTCGTGCGCAGCCTTGATATCGGCTATGCCTCCGCTATGTCTTATATTCTTGTCGTCGTGTTGACAATCTGCGCGGCGCTTTATGTATCGCTCGTGCTGAATCGCGATTGAGCAATGGCATGACTGCAAAAGCCATCGGGCAAAATCAAAGCAGCTTCCGTCTGCAAAGCCTCAAATTCCTTGAGACCCTGGCGCTGCTTCTGATCATCGCCTTCATTATGCTGCCCATTTTCTGGCTGGCGATCACCGCCATTAAGCCGCAGGAAAAAGCCTACTCAACCACCCTGGTTTTCCAGCCGACGCTGGAGAACTTTGCAATCATCTTCTCCGACACCTCGGTCACCATCAATGAAGGCACCGAGCGCGAGCGTGGCGAGGTCGGCCGCGACATGGTCCCCAACGTCGTCAACAGCGTTGTGGTCTCAGGCGCGACTATCCTGATCGCCATTCCGCTGGCCACGCTCGCCGCCTACGCTTTCAGCCGCTACCAGTTCCTGGGCAACGGCGTCCTTTTGATCTGGATTCTGACGACCCAGTTCATCCCCGCCATCGTGGTCGCTATCCCCTTCTTCACACTTTTTCGCAATGTTGTCGTCTTCGGCAAGCCGCTGCTCGGCACCCAGCTCGGCTTGATCATCGTCAATATGTCGATCGTCTTGCCCTACGCCATCTGGATGATCAAAGGCTTTGTCGACGCCCTGCCCGAAGAGATTGAAGAAGCCGCTTTCGTCGATGGCTGCAATGATTTTCAAATCTTGTTCTTCATCTCGCTGCCCCTTATTCGTCCAGGCGTTTTAGTGGCTTCTGTCTTCGCCTTCATCATGTCCTGGAACGAGTTCCTTTTCGCCCTGATCATCGGACGCGAGACCCGTACCATGCAAGTCGCGCTGACGACGACAAGCGGGGCGCGCGGCGTCATGTGGGAACAAATGGCGGCCGCCGGTTTGGTGGTCATGGTGCCGATCTTCTTCCTGGCGATGTTCATCCGCAAGAACGTCGTCGACGGCTTGACCATGGGCGCCGTGAAATAATATCTAGATTGTATTGAACGCGGTCAAAGTCGAAAGACAGAGCAAAGCCGAGAAGGGCCGGTTGAACTGAGCGCGGCTAAGGCGCTATTCTCCTAAACTTTACAATAGGGCAACGCATCGGAGTCTCGCCAATTTACGTGAGCGCAGCAAGTATGTAATTGTGAGAGTTTCAGAGCAACCAACAAGCCTATGCAGACTTCACTTGCGCTTGCTGCTGAGCCTTTGGCGAGGCAACTGAGTCGGTACCACGGTTGCGCACTGGCTGATTTCCGGAGGTGGCAGAAGGCATCTGCCCAGTGGCCATCAAATGCTCAGTTCGCATGCGCGCCAGTTTTTCAATCTCTCTTTTTACTTTAGCTTGCTGTTCCTTAATCTCGCTAGGGTATTCAAATGACATGAGCGTCCCCTTTCTATTTACTGAACATTCACTAACTGCAACAGTAGGTCGTCTTCCGCGTTTAGGCAGAAACACATCACCAAAACGCTCCGCTCTTCAATCACTACTATATCCGACCGCATTTCCCCATCTCTAAGATCTGTCCAGAATGAGGGAGAATTTAGCATGGCATTGGCTATAGTTATCATCTCTGTGTCGTGAAGCTCCGATACATCGCGCTCCCATTGAATTGCACGAGACTGTACAACACTTAGCATATGCTGACTCTAATGGCCGAAGCCTTGCGCAGATAAAGGACAACGAAATTTACACCCTATAGTGCGCCAAAAACTAACACGTGTTTTATGATATGTCAAATCCTTAACAAGGACCTTTTGCACTCTAATTTGGAATTCGCAAGTTGCACATTTGATACGTTCCCGTTTTGCAGATGCGCCCGCCTATGGAAAGGCAAAGCAATAGTTAGTAGCACGCTTTAATTTTGACGCTCCGCTGCCAGCCAGCTCTCCGGAATCGCCACCGGGCTTTCCTGCCCGGTCACCGCCGCGTACCAGCGCAGCATCGCCACCGCGCGCTCGGTCATTGACTTTGCCGAGGCCTGCGCATCCAAACGCGCGTCTATCAACAATCCGCCACGCCCGCTCCGCAGCCTTAGGCGCAGCCGCCGCTTGCCGCCGACAGACAATCCGCGGCTGGCTTGAATTCGCAGGTCGAAAGTTTTGCCGCTTGCAACGGGCAGATGCCAGACATCGCCGGCGCCAATATCTCGTTCAATAACTTCACCGTCATCGCGCCTTGCCGTGACTCTTACCGCCGTCGCGCCCGCCCGCGCCCGCCCAGACACGCGGACCAAGGTCCCAACTTCTTGCAGCGCCTGCCCATCGACTAACTGAACCACCGCCTCCGGTTCGACCGCAGCCAAAGTCCCCAGAGCCGGCAACGCGCCGACGGGATCGGACCATACCTGAACAGCGCCGTCCAATTCCAGCGCGTCCGCCAGCAACAATAAATCTAGCGCGCCGGGCCCCGCGCCGCTGAAGATGGCGCCGGCCAAAATGACCAGACCGACCGGCGGACGGGCAAGCTGACTTAGATTGGACCGCATGAATCTGATGCTTGCGCGCAGCAGCGCATACTCAATATAGCGCTCGCGCATATCCAGCGGCTCGCTCGCCGGGCGCAACCCTTTATTCCGGGCATATTGCGCCAGTTCGCCTTTGCGGGGATGGAAAGGCAGCCAGCGCATTACAGCCTCTTCCCCGATCCGCTCCAGCGCTGACGCAGCGCTGTGACCCAAGCCAATATCATTGCCAATGGCGGTCTGCACCGCTCCCTTCCGCCCCAACGACAACATTGTTTGCGCGCTGCCAATGTCTATCGTCAGCACGCCCTGGTTCAGCGAACGCGCGAAGAAAGCCGTCATCGTTTCTTGGCTGCGCGCCGTCGGCACGAAGCCGGAATCAGAAATCAGCGCGGACCGCTGAAAGCCCTTGCCGCGCCGCATGACGCCGTCAAAGTAGCGCCCTAACACAGCTTGCGCCGGCTTCAGCGTTACTGCGCCGTCCCGCCAAATATTGGGCGCTATCAAGACTTCGACCTGCTGGCTCAACATCTCGCGCGCTGAAGTGGCGAGGCTGCTATTGCCAGCGTACAAGACCGTCGCCTTTCTGCCCTGCGGCATCAATGCAACCGCTTCGCGCGCCAGGGCAATCATCTCTTGCATTGCCCCGCGCGCCCCGCCGTCTGCGCCGCCGGTGATAACTATCAGTTGCGGCCGACTTTGGATGATTCGATTCAGCCGGCCCTTTACGCCCAAGCCGTCCTCCAGATGCGCCTCGGCGACAACGTCAATATAGAATGGCGCGATCGCGCGCCGCGACGCCGCTATGCTAACCTGCGGATACAAGCCGACCAGAACAGCTCTCAGCGGCTTGCCCGCGCTGACGGTCGTCGCGACGTAATCGACACCGACCCGATCGGCTTGCTCAGGCCGGATTATCCCGCCCGCGTCATCGAGAAAGCGGCGACCAGTCGCCTCGCTCATCTGCTTAAGAATCGAAGTTAAGCCCACATATACATCCCGCTCGTTGGGGCCGATTGTCGTACGCCCGGCGCCACTCCCTACCAGTCGATAAACGCCGTCAACCCGGTCAAGCAGCAGCGCGCGTGTATTCACGCTGCCAAAGTCCACAGCCAAGACCGAATTGACGCGCGGCTCGCTCATGAATCAAAAGCCAAACTGGAATAGAAAACTGATGCGCTCGCTGAGGATCGTTAGGCTGGTCAGGATTGCCGAGGCGTATATGGCGCCTAATGCCGTAACGATGAAGACTTTACCAGTATGGCGGAAAGCGCGCGTCAAGCGGCTATGCTCTTCGCCGAATTCACTGTTCGCCCGCGCCTGATACTGAAAGTAGAACAGGCCGGTCATCGTGCCGATGAAAACTGTCAACGTATCCACCAGCGCGCTGAAGTCAGCGGTCAGATTCTCCGGGATGGTCACCGTCGCGCGCAGCAATGGAAAAAGCGTGCCGGCCAAGGCGCCGGCCAGCGCCACCGCTGCGCCAACGACAATCACCACGGCAAAGGCGCTATTTGTCAGCCAAGTAAAGGCGCGGATCGGCTTGAGCAGCAGCAGGAGACCGAAGAGCAGCGCCGTAAAAAATATGTAGATATCAGCCTGATAACCAAGCGTCGTCCAGCTCGTCTCCGTATTTTGAATATCTTGCAAATAAGGCAGAATGAGGCCCTCGTAGCTGACGACCAGGGTGAAGGCGGCCGTCATGCCAACGAATATGTAGATGGCTGTGCGGTACAGCGCGCCGATCAGAGGCAGATCGCCCAGCACGTAGCTGAATACCATGAGGGTCAAAACGAAGCTGATCAGCCCAATCGTTTGCTCAGTCATCATCTGGTCCGCGTCACTTTCTCTCCCCGTTGCGCTGGCGCCGCCGCAACGCGCTCAGGGCAAAAATGACATTTCCCAAAGCGATGGTCACAACAGTCGTCAGCGTCCCCAAGGTCATCGCTCTCAGGCGCGGGACCTCCGCCGAACGATCGCGCATCAGCACATATTCCGGTATATCCCCGGTTATCGGAGCGTTCGATTGGTAATATCGCGGACGATTCTTGCCCAAGCTCAAGCTCCATTCGCGCCGCAAATAGACGCGTTCATCTGAGAGCCGCGCCGATGCCTCCCCACCCCCGCCTAAAAACTCCGCCATCGACAGCGCTTTCTCTTCTACCAGAATCCCGGCTATCCACCCATCCAGCCCGTTCGATAGCGCGATGTTGTACCAGCTTCCATCGCCGTTCGTCGCGATAATTTGGAACATATCGCCGGCCTGCGCCAATTGCAGAATGTCATCGGCGGTCGTCGGCCCGCGCCGGATCCGCACTTGCCGCGGCGACGTAACTTCCACAACAGAGATCATTTGCTGGGTGGCTGTCGCCGTCGGCAAGGCGGTCTCCGTGGGGGTTTCCGTGTTCGGCGGTCGCGGCGTCGTGGTGGGCAGTGGCGCGACAGCAGGTGGCGGTATCGCGCTGGCGGGCGGCACGGCGGTCGCGAGGGGGCGCTCCGCTTGCGCCGCTTCATTTCGCGGCTGCTCGTCAATCTTGGCCGGTGACGCCTCTGCGCTCCCTGACCCCAGCTCAGACGCATCCCGCAACAACTCGGCGAAGTTTGCTTCCAGCATCTCCGCGTAGGTGTACGCATCGCGGTAGCCAACCACGAGACCCACGATCTCATCCATGCTGTCGGCATAAACTTGGGCCAGCGGCGCAGCGGCATAACCGCTGGCCGCCAGCAGAGGCGTCCTGTCCAACTGCGGCGCCACCTGCTCCGCCCAGTTGCGCATGTCTTCGGCGCGTTCGGCAATCATCACGACATAGGTCACGTCATCCAGCGAGTCAAATTGCAGGCCCGTCAGCGTCCCTTTGTACGACACGCGCGCCACGTCTGCGAAGTTCTCGCTTAACTCGCGCAGCCCCAGGGGGCCACCGGGCAGGTAGCGCAAAATGAAATAATCCCGACCATGCCGCAAACTCTCGCCGCTGAAAGCAACCGAGCGGTTGACGCGGCTGATGATGTTCTGAGCGTGCGCTATGGCGATCGGGTTGCTGCTGACGATCAGCGGTACGGCGCGCTGCGCCACGATATGCCGTAAAAACAGCTCAGCGATTGCATCGAGTTCACCCGCCGCCGTGGGCCCGTATTCGAATGCGACCAATACATAGTCAGCCGGCGTCAGATTATCCAGCAGGTTGTAAAGCGTCGTCGGACCATGTCTATCCTCGTGAAATTCAGACGGCGGCAGTTCGCCTTCGGCGAAATCCGACGAGACAAATGGCAATGACGCCATGAGAAGCAATACAGCGGTACCAATTATCCGCGGGATCGCGCTCAAGGAAAACAGTGGAGGGCTGAGCCGAATGCGGCTAACGCTCGCGTCGCCCGCCTGTGGCGCGCCGACGATGTCCTTCAGCAGTTCAACTTGCTGCCGCTGCGCTTTGGATAGCGCCGCCGCGCTTATCACCCCGCCCGGCTTCCGCAAAATTTCCGGCGCCGCCAAGAGCTCGTCTACATCGTACAGCGCCTGGCGCGCCTCCGCTTCCGGCTGTGAACTCGCGACAGCGCGTTCACGCAGCGATTGCAGGCGATCGTCCAATTCATCCAGCGGGCGCTCTTCATGAACACTCAGGAGATCAGCCGCCGACGGCTTGTCAAGCGCTGGCTGGGCGCGCCGCCGCAAGCGCGGCAGACGGGGCAAGCTTGGAATGCTCGGCAGACTGGGCAGGCGCGGTCGACCCGGCAAACTCGGCAGCGTCGGTCTGCGCGGCAGAAAACGCCGTAGACCGGGGCGCGCGCTTGGCGCCGGCGCCTCCTCGTCCGGCTCGGCGTAATCCAGCCAGTTAAACTCTTCGCTCATACTCGGTAATTCCCAGTATGTATCGAGCGTGACTGCCGCAATACAGGCTTACAGAACAAACGGAAGCATGTAGGGGCGAGTGGCGTTCACAGTCTGCGTTCAGTGTCTACGCGACCTGCGTGACCCGGTGGCTCGCCCGCTCACGCCGATGAATACTGATCACGTTATGAATGTGTTAATTGTTGTTACTTATATCCTTTATCGTCTAGCCGCGATAAGAACGGTCCAAGCCCAGCACGGCGCGCACCCCGACGACTATCGTGCCCAGCGCAATGCCCAGCAAAATAGCGCGCGCGCCCGCGCTGACCGGAACCGCCAGCAGCCAGGCGCTAAAGGCTCTGACCGGCGCCAGCTCTGCGAGCGGAAGGCTGCCCAGCAGGACAGAAAGCACGACCGCCACAAATAGCAGCCCCCAAATATCGGCGCGCTTCTGCATGACGCGCGCGCCACCCAGCGCCAGCGATAGAAACAGCAGCGCCGCCAAAGCCGATTCGATCGGCACTTGCACCGCCTCCAGCAGCGATGTATCGCCCCTGTTCACAGTGAGCCAGAAAATCGTAAATGCGAAGCTCGCCAGTAAAACGGCGCTGTAAAACTTCCCGCGCGTCAGCCGACCGATGTGTATATAAAGCAAATTAACGATGCCAATGACGATGCTCAGCGCAATGACAATGACGAGCAGCCGCAGCAATACGTCACCCGGCAGCGCCAGCCGCCGCGCCAACTCCTCGCTGCCCGGCTGATCCCCGAACAGCGCCGGATTGTTGCCCAAGAGCAAGCTAAGCACTGTCGTTAGGCCAACGGCAAAGGCGACTATTCCTGCCAAGCCCGCGCGTCCCATCGCTTAGCGCCTCCAAACCGTAAAGATGCCCAGCAATAGCAAAATCGCCACGCCAATTGCGACAAGCGGCCAGCTCAGCAGCGGCAGTCGCTTGCTGAATTCCAGCATCAGCAAGATTGTCGCGCCCGATATAATTAGAGCGCGCCAAACATCAAGCACGGCGGCGTCGCCATGCCCACCCCCGTCTTGCGAGGACGAGCCCGGCGCCGCGAACAGTTCCTCGCCGATCAGCACATGGTCAGCCTGCGCAAAGGCGACCGCCTGCCCATCCAAGCGATCGCTGACCGCCAGGCTCGGCTGCCCGCGCCGCGCCGCGCTATCGAGCATCAGCGCCAACTCCGCGCCGAAGCTTCCCGCCATAATATGCGCCGCCGGTTCGTCATCCGCCATCAATGCGGAAATGGCGCTCGCGTAAGCCAGGTCCGGCGGATACCACTGCGCGCGCGAAAGCGCCCCGCCTTTAAGCCAGGCGCGCCGCAAGACATCCTGCCCCAGCGGAAGCGATGTTGGCGCCGAAAGCGAGACGACCGGCGACATATCGCAGGACTCCGCGCGGCGAACGACCTGGTGAAAAAACTCGGCTTCCGCCAGCGCCACCGGCGTATTATCCCCGCCGACGCCCGCATTGCCGAATGAGAGATGCAGCGGACGGCTTGATTCGATGCTCTGGGTGATCCACTGCGGAATCCGCTTCATGCCATCCAACTGCCGCTGCCGCCACCGGCGCGCCTGAAAGTAGCGCGCGGTATAAACCAGCACAACGGTGATGGCAACAAAAACGACGCTATAAACTTGCAGCGTTGTATCGTCCAAGTGGCTTACTCCGTCCCATCGTCCGCCAGTTGGCGCCGCAATTCGCGCAAACCATCCGGCTCTTCCAGCAGGTCAGCCAACTCGCGCAGGGCATCGCCGCCGCGCCACAGATTCGCCAGCGGCTGCGCCACAAACAGACCCTGCGCCAGCGCCGGCGCCAGCGGCTCCATCGCCTCCAAAAGGGTCAGCAGCAGAGGCGCGCCACCGCGCCGCTTGGCATGCTTGATCCAGCCGGCAATCTCGCTCTGATGCTTCATAAGTGGCAGTATAGCATCGTTCAGATTTGCCGATTGCGCGCGCGGCGATGACTTTGCCGCCCTGCCTGCCGGCGGCGGAGATGGTAGAATGCGACCAGTTCAGCCTCCTTAGGCGACGAAAAGATGACGCCAGAAGACTTTGTCAAGAAATGGCGAAAGCCCGCGCTCAATGAGCAGCAGATCGCCCAATCGCATTTTCGTGATGTCTGCGACTTGGTCGGCATCGAAATGCCAGTGAGAGATGGCAAGACCGCGGCTGGCGACATCTTCACCTTTGAGTACCCGGTCAAAACAGAAAGCGGACGCGGGCGCGCCGATGTTTACTACGAAGGGCGTTTTGCCGTCGAATACAAAACGCCGGACAAATACAAAGATCTCGATGCGGCATTCAAACAGCTTAAAGCGTACAAGGACAATTTAAGGAATCCCCCGCTGCTCGTCGTCACCGACATTAACCGCTGGGAAATCCATACGAATTTCAACAATGCCGATAACCGACCCTACGTCTTTAACCACAGCGATATCGCCGGCAAACCCGAGGTATTGGGCTGGCTGCGCGATATGTTTCACGCGCCCCAACGGCTGCATCCGGGCAGCCACACCGAGAACGTAACCCAAGAAGCCGCTGACGCATTTAGATTGATTGCCGATAACATGCGCCGGTGGGATGTCCGACCAACTCAAATCGCATACTTCGTGACAAAGCTCGTTTTCTGCATGTTCGCGGAGGACGCGCGCTTGCTTCCCACCATCGCTGACGACAATCCTGACGGCATCTTCACCCACATCGTCAAGCAGTCGCTCAATAGACCCAGCATTTTCACAAAATACCTGCAGAATCTATTCGCTGCCATGAACGACGGCGGCGAACTGATGATGCGCAAAATCCGCTATTTCAACGGTACGCTCTTCGTTTATACACATGTCGAAGAACTCTTGCCTGAAGCGCTGGAGGCGCTAATTCAAGCCGCGGACTTGAACTGGAAAGCTATCGAGCCGTCAATATTCGGCACCCTCTTTGAACGCAGCCTCGATCCCAGCAAACGCGCCCAACTCGGCGCCCACTATACATCGCGCGAGGACATTGAGCTCATTGTGAAACCGGTCTTGATGCAGCCGCTCATCTACGAATGGGAAACCGTTCAACTGGAAGCCGCGAATATCCGCGAACTTTACGACAAGGCGCAAACGGGGCGCGTCCGCAACGCTGCTGTAACGCAGCTGCTTGAATTGCGCGAAGGAATACTTAGCCAGATCCGAGAAACCACTGTGCTCGACCCGGCCTGCGGCAGCGGCAACTTCCTGTATGTATCCCTGCAATTGCTCATGAATCTCGAAAAGGATGTCATTGAGCATAAACTCTGGTCGGGACTGCAAAGGGCGGCGCCGGAAGTTCATCCGCGCCAGATGTATGGCATCGAAAAAGACCCTATCGCTCATGCGCTTGCCAGCATCGTCGTATGGATCGGCTACATCCAGTGGCGAACTAACAATGCCTACATCGATACCGTTCGCGATCCGATTCTGGAAGAATTAAAGGGCAACATCGTCTGCAAAGACGCGATTCTGCCCCCCTCGGTCCCCCCGATGAATCAGGCGGAAGACGCGCAACCCATGCCCGCTAGTATGGACGTCGCGCCCGGTCGTCCGTCTGCCCCCGGCGAAATCTGTAGGGGCGACACTTGTGTCGCCCTCGATTCACAAGGCGAAACGGTCGAATGGCCTACCGTCGACGTCATCGTCGGCAACCCGCCGTTTCTGGGCGGCAGCAAAATGCGCGGCGAACTCGGCGACGACTACTACGAACGCTTGACCGAATACTATGATGGACGCCTGCCGGGCTTTGCCGACCTAGTCTGCTACTGGTTCGAGAAAGCGCGCGAGCAAATCGAAAACGGCAAAGCAGAACGCGCCGGACTCTTGGCGACCAATTCGATACGCGGCGGCGCGAATCGCGAAGTGCTGAAACGCATCAAAGAGTCGGGCGACATTTTCATGGCTTGGTCGGATCGGCCATGGATACTAGACGGCGCAGCTGTTCGCGTGTCGATGATAGGCTTTGATCCGGCTTTACAAGCTGAAAAGACTTTGGACGGTACGCTTGTCCGCATAATCAATTCCGACCTTACCGGAGATGTGGACATAACCGTCGCTCATCAACTGATGCAAAACAGTAACTTGTGTTTTGAAGGTACGAAGAAGGCTGGCAGTTTCGATATTTCCGCCGAAGTTGCAGACACTTTCCTTAAGGCAGATTTACAGAACTCGCGTGTCGTACGTCCATGGGTTAACGGCAGCGACATCGTTCGAAAGCCCAGAAACATGTGGATAATCGATTTCAACATGATGGAATACGACGTCGCCAAGATTTACTTGCTCCCTATGCAGTATGTAGAAGAACATGTAAAACCTGTGCGACTACGGAATGTTGAAAAGTTCAGCAGAGAGAAATGGTGGTTGCATCAGCGCGCGCGTCCTGAAATGCGCAAAGCCATGTCCGCCGCTGGCATTTCGCGTTTCATCTGTACGCCACGCGTTGCCAAACACCGTATCTTTGTTTGGTTTGACCTTCGAGTACTCCCGGACTCAGCGACGAACGCCATCGCCCGCGACGACGACTACTTCTTCGGCGTCCTCCACTCCAAGCTCCACGAAACCTGGTCGCTGCGCATGGGCACATGGCTCGGCAAAGGCAACGACCCCCGCTACACGCCCACCACCACATTCGAGACCTTCCCCTTCCCCTGGTCGCCGGGCCGCGAAGATACATCCCACCCCGCATACGCCGCCATCAGCGCCGCCGCGAAGCAACTGCACCGAGAGCGCCACGCCTGGCTTAACCCCGAAGACGTGAGCGCGAAGGCACTCAAGGATCGTACGCTTACGAATCTGTACAACGCCCTGCAAGTGTGGCGCAAACGCGACAGCATGAAAACCAAACCCGCCGCCCGCGAGTTCGCGCCGCGCTTGGATGAACTGCATCGGGCGCTGGACGAGGCGGTCTGCGACGCTTATGGCTGGGAGTATGGCGTGCTGGATGATGAGGAGGAGATTTTGAGAAGGCTGCTGGCGTTGAATTTGGAAAGGGCGGGGTGATTTAGCCACAGAGGCACAGAAGTAAGCGCAAGTAAGTAATTGAAAAGCAAATATACTAGGAGAATGGAG